>JANQLH010000024.1 GCA_028280735.1 SAR324 cluster bacterium
GGCCAAAGCGGCTCAAGATGAATTGAGCCAGATGGATGAGAAGCTGTTTCTGTCCACCTTCACCCAGGGGAAATCCTCTTCCAAGCGAAAGAAACACCAGTAATCAAACCTCTCCAACAGTACCTAATGGTCTCGTTTTAAGGAACGGGACCAATCGCCTTGAAGATCCTTCTGTAACTTCGATTCCTCCCCCCCCCTTGTTTATCGTGGCTTGCCCCTCAAGCACCGTGACAAAAACAGACTCGTCTCTATCCCTCAAATAACGTGATTGGTTGCCCATCAATTATCGTGAATCGTCTCAGATTCGGACATGGCTCACCTCCTTTGCTTGAATTCTCTTCTTCGTCGATTCCTGAAATCCTGCCGGCAATTCTGGCTTCAATCCCTCCCGGTACCACCAGGACCTGCCTGATATGTTGGTGTCGTTTCTCATCCTCCAATCCCATCAGTTGCAGCCCGTTTCTGGTGAAGTGTTGCGTTTTTTTCTGTTTATCAGCCTGGGGGATCACCTCCCGTATCGCCCAGTGGGTGAATGGCACTACCTCCGGTTTGTTTAATTGCAAATAGCAGCTCAACAAACGGGAAAGATGAAGGTGTGAAGGGCCATTGTGGAAAAAATCCAACAGGTCATTGGCTTGGTTTGAAGAGATCACCGGCAGGGAGTTCTGTTTGTTGATTGATTGTGTCGGTGAGTGACGGAATGGCCAGGCGGGGTTGGAAATGTCAAGAACCTCCCCCGCCTCTTTACTGATGAAAATGAGTTTTTGCTGGTGCAGAATGACAAAAGGAGGATGATCTTTGGAAAGAAGCTTCCTGACAGCTTTAATATTCGCAACCGGTTCCATGGTGGTATCTCCATAACAGAGATTACGGTCACCGCCCGGCCTGAGGTATTCCGCGGAAATGAGAAAAGCCCAGAAGCCTGGCAGTGCCGTGACACCATAAAGCGGGGGACCAACCCCGCCGTAGCCAAACCCCTGGGCCCATCTCATTTCATCAAATCGTTTTGCGGTTGGTTAGTCCGACGAATTCCGTCACGGAGGAATTCTCAAAAGCTAATGAAACGAAGGTTCCCCAAGGAAACAATCAAAATGTATTTAAACAATAATCATAAACTCAAATACGGTCAAGTTAAATACTGCGATTTAAAGAAACAGGTATTCTATTCCCATTTTACATAAGGTACGAACTTTTGTTTCTACCTATGTAAAAAACGTTAAAATCAAAGATCTGACCCTAGATTTTCAAGGAGATCATGGATTTGAATCTGAAGTATAGAGGTGAATTACATAGCCGGGATCCTCAAAAAGGGGCAGATGACTGCTATTGCTGAATTGGTTGTTTATAGGCAATTTACGGCTGACAGCGGTTAGCTTTTGGCTTAAAAAGAGTTGCTTAGCAAAAGGGAATACGGTCAGGATTTTCATTTTGACTTATTTGAGCCTAATTCAATTAAATCAAAGACCTAATCCCCTATCTTGTTATCGGCAAATTTCACAGATTTTCGTTTTTATGCAAAAGTTATAATTCGCTACCTCTTTACTCAATATCTGGGTTTTTCTGTTTTTTCTTTTTTTCATAGTCATTCATTATAATAGCTTTATTCTGTTTGCTAATTCCCTTATTTTTAATAACAACATCAGCCATGAGGTTTTTGTAGAAGAGATCCATTTCTTCAGTTTTCGAACGTAATAAATAATATTCAAATAGTTTGAATATTGATATATCACTAAAATATTTAGACTTTAGAGTTCTAACATATTTTTTGATGATTTCGAGATAATCTTTTCCTCTAATATCAGCATATAAAAAAACCGAAAGGAATTTTTCAAATTCTGAAATATTTTGGTCATTTCGATCCAACTCAATTTTTTCACGAATAACAACACTTAGTTTGCTCGTTCCAAGCAAATAATGAAGACCTATTTCATACAATAAAGGAGTTGCATTCAATTGAAATTCTAAAAGCTGTTTATAATTGAGATTTATTTGTTTTTTGTTTTCAAGGTAGTCCTGCAGCAAAGTTTTGTGTACGCACGCAAATGCCATGGCACACTTTAAAACCGCTTGATAGGATTGGCTCTTAAGTCCCTCTTCATCGGTTTCTTCAGTGTTCTTAATAACATGTGCACATAAAGTCCATAGTTTTTCCATTCTTGAAAATGGAGACATTTTTACCTCTTTTTTCTTAATTCCTTTTTCTGCAGGTATAGAGCTTAACAATTCATCCTGAATGTTATCCAGTTCGTCCTCATCAGGTTTTGGAATTTTTTCTAATTTTTCGATAAAATTACCATTGAATGGTGGTTTAAAATTTTTATCAAACGTAAAAAAAGTATCAAAACTATTATCTAATTTATTTATCACTTGAATTAATTCATCATATTCAGATAGCATTCTCCCAATCAATAATTTCAAAAGAGAGCTTTGATCTCTTTTAATCCCTGTGAAATAATCAAGTTCATCAAAAAAATTTAAATAATTATCTTCTCTTAAAACAAATTTTTTAAATTCGATATCGAAGTCTATTTTCTTCATTAGAAAGTAACTAAAAAAACATGTAAATCTAAATCTTACATTTCGAACTCCTCCGAGCCTTTCCTCTATTAAAATTCCGGCTTCAATGAAATCGCTTAGAACATCATTGACCTTATAATCGAACTTTTTGTTCTCAAAGTACTCAGACAAAAATATCATCAACTTTGAGTAGTCCATATGATAGTTTTCATTATTCAATTCATACATTTTGAATGCTAGTTCGGTTAATAATCTTTCTTTATTACGGTAGTCAAAACTTTCAGAATAAACCTCAATATTTGAATGCTTTTTGAATAGTCTTTCAATGAAATTTTCAAGCATCGTTGCATGGTTAACTGGTCGATAATTCTCCTGTTGCTCAATTATCCATAAAAACATAGAAATAGCTAAAGGTGTACGAGGAAGATTTAGGTTTATAAGAATTTGAAGCAGCTGCTCAACTTTTTCTGATGTATCTATAGTATGACTATTTGAAAACCAAATTTTTATTAAAGACCTTATCTGTTTTGCTTTGAAGTTATTAATTTCTAAAAGTCTAAATTTAGAAAAAATCTGAAATTCAAGGAGTTTCTCTATTGGTATTCTTCCTTCAGTCAGAGTACTTGCTGTAGCTATTACTTGTATATTTGGATTCTCTATTAGAAATCGGGATAAGATATCTAGCTTTTTCAAAGACTTTGATTCAATTTTAATATTGTCAATAAGTACGCAGAATCTAGAATTCTTAAGAAGTGTTTTTAACTCACTCATTCCTATGGATAAAAATCTGTAAATTACAGTTTCAAACTTATTGAAATGTGTTTTGGAAAAATCGAATAATACAGGTATTTTCCCATATGTTGTAACTTTTGATGATAGCTCAAGCATTATTTTATCAAGTAGAACAGTCTTTCCCGATTCCTTACAGCCCCATATCAAATAATTACCACTACTTTCACACAGATCATGAATAGAATACTCCTTTTCATTTCCACTTTCATTAGGTTTACTATTTTTAGAATCAGTAATACATGGTTGAACAAATATTTCCTCAAGTTTTTTTGGAGCACTAGTATTGGAATTATAACTCAGTAGATGTGAATTTATATCCTCATAGTGCAGATCTTGAATCTTTTCTGAAAGGTTAATAGCTGTATGAATCTCATTAAAGCACAAAAGGTTTTTCATTTCATGAGTGAATAGTCCGTTTTCATCTCCTAAATCCAAATTTGGATCAAATTGGTTTTTGTCGAATGAATATCGTCTTGCCCAGTTATTGATTCTGCTTTTCATTGGATCGATATCAACAACGTAATAACCTATACTAGTTGATCTATCTTTACTCCTTAGATTGTATGACCAATTTGATGGTGCAACTGACACGAACTGATTACCATACATATTTGATACTCCCCAATTTGAACCTTGATGAACATGCCCACAAAAAACAATTTGGAAATACTTTTGCATCATTTTGGTAATAATGCTCCTATCAAAATCCTCATAATATTCGTAAGGGTGGTGCATCAACGCTAGCCTTAAATCACAGTCCTTTAGAAAATCATATGCTCGGAACACTTGTCTTTCACCAAGTAAAAGACTGCCTTTGTCTTTCTCCGAATCAAAACATCTCCAAGATGAATTTAAACTGGCGACCCCTACACTAAAATTGGAAAATGAGTACTTAAAACAAGATTCAAAATTAGAAAGGTAATATTTCTTATCCGATCCAGTATTGAAATCATAAAAAGATTTAATGAACTCGCTATATTCCTGAATTCTCTTAATACCTTGCTTGTTTCCGTTTTTGTCATCTAAAAACTCATTTAGAGCTATCGGATCAACAAGTATACTTTTGATACCCTTTTCTTCTATTTCAGAATCCGCTTTCCTGTTTATGTCATGATTTCCAGGGGACAAAATTATATTGCTCTTTGAAATTCCAATTGAATCTATAATCGGTTCAATAACTTTTTCTTCAAAGGTGATAAATGCAGCAGTCAAATCTCCGAAGCTGTATCCACCTCTATCAACAAGGTCACCGGTTAACAGGATCAAGTCTATAGGAATATCATTGTTTCTGCTTTTTAAATCAGTACAAAGAGATGGGATAATATAGTTGTCGATATCTTTCATAGAAGACTGATTTAAATGAATATCTGAAAGGTGTACTATTCTTATCATTTTGGTTTATGGCTTGAAATTAGGATAATGCTAAAAAAGAGGATAAAAATAGGGATCGGGTCTTTAATTTTGGTATTTGTTTTTCTTGACTCGACCCGCTCAATTTATGATTGATGGCAGCACCATATACCCATCCTGGCAATATTTCAAGTATTACAAGAAAATCATAGATATGAAAGTGCACAAGGGGTCAAAAATCGGGGGTCTGGTCTTTCATTTTGACGTTTGGGGTCAAAAATCGCGTTTAAAATCGGGGGTCTGGTCTTTCATTTTGACGTTTTGCTTTTAATAAATCCGATCACTTCACTTGTCGTTTGATGTCTGCACCAAAATGAAAATCGGGGTCAGGTTTTTCATTTTGACTTTTTGCCTTTAAAAAATCCGATCACTTCACTTGTCGTTTGATGCCTGCATCATAGATACCTCTATCTGTTCATAATTACAAGCTTATCAAGAAAATCATGGATTTGATTGTTCACTATGGTTGTAAAGTATAGAGGGGAACCATACATTTTAGATTGTAGATTTTGGATCTTAGATTTACGGGTGGTGTTGCTTTGCAACGGGTGGAAATTAATTTTAGATTGTAGATTTGAAAGGGCCAGATAGTCATTATGGCTGAGTTGAATGTTTATAGACAATATACGGCCATTAGCGCTTGGCGAATAGCGATTAGCTTACAAAGAGTTGCTTTGCAACAGTTTCTGCGATTCCGAAGATCGTAATAAACGGACAGAATGGAACTAGCAACATCTTTGTTAGCGTGGATTTGGCAATGAAACTTATTGACACCCGGCATATTTAAAGGCAGACTTTAAATATGAAGCATATTAAACGATACCTTAATGAAAAAATTGATCAATTGCTGACTTTGTTTCCTGTTGTTGCCATCGTCGGTCCCAGGCAATGCGGAAAATCCACCCTTGTGCGTACACTCCGTCCAGACTGGAACTACTACGATCTGGAACGCTCTGATAATTTTCAGTTGATTTCTTCAGATCCACTGGGATTTTTTGACCGTCGCAAAGGAAATACTATTATCGATGAAGCACAGCAATATCCTGCTCTATTTCAAGTTCTAAGAGGCGTTGTCGATGAGAACCGGGATGTTTGCGGCAGATATCTGCTAACAGGATCCAGCTCACCAGATATTGTAAAAGGATTATCTGAAAGCCTGGCAGGCAGGATTGCGACTGTTGAGCTTTGGCCATTCAAAACTGCTGAGTATGCAGAAAAACCGTTGAGTCCGATCTATAGTTTACTTTCTGTTAATAGACTGGACATTCATGATTTATTGGACCTTAAGACTGAAGTTTCTCAAAACCAGGTTTATGAGCATTGGTTCAATGGAGGATACCCGGAGCCCAGGATCAAAAGTCAGCAAAATTCAGATTTTCACGGCCTTTGGATGGACCAGTACTTTTCAAGTTATATTCAAAGAGATATTCAACGTTTGTTTCCACGCATTAATCCCCAAACATTTAGACTTTTTATTCAGTCTCTTTCCTTTCATTCAGGTAATATTATTAATCAATCGGAAATCGCCAGAGCACTTGAAGTAAGTTCTGTAACAGCAAAGTCCTACCTTGAAATACTTCATGATACTTTTGTTTGGAGAAATCTGCGTGTTTATGACAGAAACAAAATGAAAAAGGTCCAAAAATCACCAAAAGGATTTTTCCGTGACCAGGGCATTCTCCATCACCTATTGAAGATACAGGATCTGGATAGCCTTTTAATTCATCCATCTGCTGGAACATCATTTGAAGCATTTATTCTCGAAGAGATAATTAGAGGATTTCAATGTTTATTGAAACCCGGAATTGAATATCACTACTACCGAACAAGAGATAAATCTGAAATTGATTTAATCATTGAAGCTCCTTTTGGTTTGATCCCAATAGAGGTGAAATTGGGGCATAAAATCACAAAAAGAAGTCTATTTGGTTTGAAGAATTTCTTAGCAGATACCAGTGCTTCATTTGGAATCCTCATTAACAATTCCCAAAAGATCGAACTCCTGACTGACAATATAATCCAAATCCCGGCGATCTACTTTTAAGATCCTTGATTTGAAAGTACGAATATCATTACATTTTAGATTTCAGATATTAACAGCGGTTATCTCTCCATTTTTGATTGCAGATTTTAGATCTTAGATTTACAGGTGGTGTTACTGCGCAACGTTTCTGTTCGATAGGAACGATCTGATTCTTATATTGATAAACATAGTCAATCTCAAATCACCTGATTTTGTATATCAATTATGCAACCGTCAGGCCTTGATCAACGCTAGAGGGTGAGTGGGGTAGGTAGTAGAATGTCCTAACTCTGAATAATTAACATGAAAACATCGAGATTCCAGATTTTACCGGCCTAGACCGGAATTGAAAGTTGTTTTATTGGGTATCAATGGAGTTGGATTGCTCTGAGCAAACTTCTTCAACGGCTATATTTAAATCGGTGCTGTCCGATGCTAGTTTTTCAAACGTGTGTGGTATCGTTCCACTTTCTAGCTTTCTAACAAACACTTTGTACACATCATTGAAATCTCCAGCTTTCCGAATACTCTTTTTATCATTTAGCCAGACATAGATAATTTGTTTTAATTGGCTTGAAAAAACAAAAAACATCCTATCTCGCGAGGGAAGTGGCTTTTTAACCCTTCGGAAAATAGAATACTTATTTCCCAGCATGTTACCGATCTTAAAACCAGGATTATCTGGGTTGGTTGGAACTAAGTCAGTCAGGATGTGGTATAGTTTGGCAAGGAAGATAGAATCCCTATGATCTTGGAAGGTTTTTGGGTTTTTTGCTTGAAGATTCGTCACCCTGGCTTCAAGTTTAGTTATCCTTTTTTGAAGGATTGGAAGCCAGAGTAGATTCCAACCCTTTGTATTCATAGTTTGACCTCAATCCCTTCGACTAGTTTAGCAATTCTTTTCATTTGATCAGAATCGATAGGTATTGCGACCTGAGGATCTCTTTCAACGTCTAGAGAATTGTTGTAATTATCTTCTTCAGCGGCAAAAAACTCTGCTGTTACATAGTCTTTGAGAGTTTTTGAAAGTCCGTTTTCCCAAACAATATCGTCAAACTCTTCTTGTAGCTCATCAATTGTTTTTTCTGGAGCATCAAAGAGATAGTGATATTGTAGGCATTCCAAATAGTAAAGATCGATTCTGATCTTCTGCGGATAAAGCCCTTTATCCCTTATGAACTGTTCAAAAAACTTAGTC
This sequence comes from SAR324 cluster bacterium, assembly GCA_028280735.1. GTDB lineage: Bacteria > SAR324 > SAR324 > XYD2-FULL-50-16 > XYD2-FULL-50-16 > JAHJTV01. Next base: position 7,941 of record JANQLH010000024.1, read on the forward strand.
ATTTCAAAAACTGACTGCTCCGAGATTTTGAAATATGCCAAAGTTTTTAACGCATTTACCGCGTTATCTAAGTCCACAGGTTTGTCTGGAAACACTTTATTTATTAGCTGGATGTATTCTACCGATTTCGAAAACAGCCCAGCATATTCGAAATGAGCAATTATGGACATGATTTCTTGCTCTATCGGATCAATAATTTCCAGTGCTCGTTCGTAAAACAAGATAGACTTGGAAAATTGATAGAACTCCCCAAGTGTTTTTGCGTAATTGAGCATTGCGATAGAGTCCTCAGGCCTGAGTTGTATAGCTCTTTCGAAGTAAGGCATGAGTTTCTGCAAATCACCCCTAATGGCATAAATAGAACCTAAAGCTAGATTTGCCAATCCCGGGTCATCTCTCATTAGCCACTTGGCTTCTTTTTCGTATTTTTTCAGCATGAACTCATTTTTTTCAACTTCGTGAACTTTTAGTTTCACGATATTGTTAACAAGTTCGTAGCCTTTTGGCAGAGGTTCCTGCGACATATACTTGCTCAATTAAGTTTTTGACCATATTTTATCTTATTTGATAACAGGTTCTGTCTTTTGTCAATGACGCCGATTTTAGCGATGCAATAAGTAATCCTGAGAAATATTGCCCCCTCCCAAAAAGGTTACAATTAAAACAAAAAAATTTTGACCCAATCAAAAAAGAAAAAATTGGGGGTCAGGTCTTTCATTTTGACATTTTAATTTCTTAACTCGATCAGCTTAATTTATCATTGATGCCAGCACCATATACCCATCCCGGCAATATTTCAAGTGTTACAAGATAATCATGGATATGAATGCTTACACGAAATAAGCTGAGTGCTGAAAGCTGATGGCTGATTGCTTTATGATGCTTTAGATCTTAGATTTACAGGTGGTGTCGCTTTGCGACTATTTAGACATTTGATGGTGGATTCGGCATTCTGCCTTAATCCACCCTACGCAGCTGCATTCCATTTTAAATCTTAGATTTGAAAGGGCAGTTATCGGTTATCGGCTGTTTCGTGTTGCTTCGCAACGGTTGGGAATAGTTCAAATTGAAACCTGGTTTAGGTGTCGCCAGCTTTTTACATACGTGCTGTTTTCTTCATGGCTATTGTCTCCACCGTAAACCACATAAGATGTATCGATGTCTTTATTAATTTTTGAGAAATATTTCAAGCTTTTGAAGTAATCTTTGGATACAGTTTGACCGGACTTAATTTCCAGTTGGCTGACCTTCAAACCCTGATCGAGCACCAAATCTATTTCGTTACCCACATTGTCCCTGAAGTAATAAAAATTATCTGGTTTTCCAGAGTTGAATCGATTCTTTAAAAGCTCTGCTATGACAAAACTCTCAAACAACGATCCGCGAAGGGGGTGAGATGCCAGTTGCGAAGCTTCATGAACCCCCAATAGATAAGAAGCTAAACCTGTATCCAGAAAATACAGCTTGGGTGATTTGACTAAGCGTTTATTATAATTTTTATAAAAAGGTCTCAAAAGCTTAATAATAAAACTGGCTTCAAGGACAGAAAGCCACCTTTTAACTGTTGTCTGGTCAATCCCGCAGTCATTTCCGAGACTTGATAGATTCAGTATTTGACCTGTTCTCCCCGCACACATTTTTATAAAAATCTCAAATTTAGTCATGTCCTGCACGTTGATTAACTTCCTTACATCCCTCTCAATATATGTGTTGACGTAGAATGACATGGCCTCTGTAGGGTTTAGATTCTTGTCGAATATTCTTGGATAGAACCCTGTGTACAGTACCTGATCAAGATTCGGGAGATCCTTTGGACGTCCATATGCTTCGCTTAGTGAAAAAGGCATAAGCTTTGTCAAGGCAGTTCTACCAGCTAAGGATTGAGTAATGTTTTCCATTAATTCAAATTGATGACTGCCGGTAAGTATAAAAAATCCCTCCTTATTATGATGATCCACGATTGTTTGAATATAAGAAAACAGATCCGTTACTCGCTGCACCTCATCAATCACAGCGCCTTTTGGAAAACGATTCAAAAATCCTCGAGGATCACGAATGGCAAGATTTCTTTCATCTATATCCTCCAACGATACATAATCTCGATCCGGAAAAAGCATTTTGCATAAAGTTGACTTACCTGACTGTCGAGGTCCAGTAATTGTGACAATAGGGTATTGCCTTGCCCATTGAAGAACCTTTTCTGATATCGTTCTTTCTACAATCATCATTGCCTATTGCGGTGTTAACGTGAGAACTCCTGCATATTCTTCGAGCAAGCATATCAAACCTGCAAGATATTTTTTACAAATTAAGGAAAAGATCCTTATTTTGTAAAGATTAAAATGATAATGAGTTATATCAGATGTTAAGAACGGTTATCAGTTATCGGATATCGGTTATCAGCGGCATCGTGTTGCACATGTTAGCTTTCAACGGTTAGCTAAGATCGATAACTTATCATCAAAACCTTCCATCGCCCAGAGGGGAATAGAAAGTAGTCCATGTTCAAAATCAAAGTCATTGAGAGACAATCTCACACTAAATGGAGATTCGTTTTCCTTGGCAAATTGTAAAAGGCTTTTTAGTGTTCCGGCTTTTCCAGCTTTGACTTCGATAGGAACGATCTGATTTTTATACTGATAGACATAGTCAATCTCAGCCAGACTACCTTTCTTCAAGCGATTCCAATAGTACAACTCAGGTTCCTCAAACCAGTCGTGAAGGGTCATCATCTGTTGTCCTACGAATTGCTCGGCCACTGCGCCACGATATACACTTAAAAGATTATTATCTCTGTAAATATCTGATGAGATCCCAAGAATTCGCTGCATTAACCCAACATCCAAAAACAGTACTTTAAACAAGTTTTCTTTTCGGTAGACAGCAAATGGCAGGCCCTTGCCTGAAGTTGCAAACACTCGTTTAACGATTCCAGCTTTTTCCAATAATACCAATGCCTTTTTGACCGCTTCAGATTTAGAACGTTGGTCTACATTCACATATTTAAATTTTTGCCCCACAATTGCAGGAGCAGTTTGGAAAACCCTTTCAATTAATTCTGAAGAGATACGGGATTTGTACTTTCCAAAATCCTGCCGATAGGTTTGAAGAATTGAAAGTTGCTCTCTTTTTACCAATTCAATGTCTTCTTTTACTACCATGGCTTCAACAGCCCTGGGCATTCCACCACAGAAGCAGTAGTCGATCAATAGTTTCTCCAGTTTTTCCTGCAGAGATTTGTTGACTTTATCCCTGATTTTTAAAGTCACGCAAAATTCCCTTAAATCTGCCATTTTGGAAGCGGTAAGAAACTCTCCGAATGTAAGAGGATGCATAAAAAGAAATTCAATTCTACCCACCGGCACCTTAAGAATCTGATCATTGAGGACGAAATCAAGAAGTGATCTGGCACAAATGATATGTAACTCCGGCATTTGTTCAAAAAAATATCTCAATGAAGATATTGCATTCGGACAGTCCTGAATCTCATCTAAAAACAACAGTGTCTTGCCGGGTGTGATATTTTGGTTCAAGTTCAAGCTGATCAACTTAACGATTTCTTTTGGAACTAATGATTCAAAAACCATTTTTAATTCAGGTCGCTGCTCAAAATTTATCTCCACAAAAGACTCAAAGTGATTCCTCCCCAAGTCTCTAACTACCCAGGTTTTACCTATTTGTCTGGCCCCGCGGATTATCAACGGCTTTCTGGAATCAGCTTTTTTCCAATCTACAAGAATGCTCGAAATATCCCTTTTCATGGCTTGATCCATAAATGACAAGTAAAATACTCGACTAAGTCGGCTTTTTTATGGGTTATTATGGCGATTAAGTCGGTTTTTTTCAAGGATGCTTTTACATTTTAGATTTCAGATTTTAGATTTAGGATTTACAGGTTGCGTTGCTTTGCAACATTTTCGATATTGGATGGTGGATTCGGCATTCTGCCTTAATCCACCCTACGCGACTACATTTCATTTTAGATCTTAAATTTACGGGTGGTGTTGCAGGTATTAGCTTTCAGCGGTCAGCTGTTAGCAGTTAGCTTATAGGGAGTCGCTTCGCGACAGAGCTGTGTGATACTGGATTCCGGGCCACTGCATTTTAGATTGATGATTTTAGATTTCAGATTTTCGGGTTGTGAAAGCTTTGCTTTCTGATTTGATATTTTAAGATGTTTACACGGATTAACCTGAGTGCTAAAAGCTGATGGCTGATTGCTTTATGATATTTTAGATTGCAGTTGTTTCGAATCTCATGTTGAGAAAACCTCCTTGAGCCTTGTCCGTGAATCGCATAAAACTACCTTGATTAATGCACAAAAATAGTAAATAATTACCCTGATTAATGTCCATATCTTAACTGTAACTATCTATAACAATTAACATTAGCCTATTAATGAAAAGAGGACTGGAAAAATTCTTATTGGATTGGAAAAAAGATCCAGCTCACAAGCCAATTATATTAAGGGGCGCTAGACAAGTTGGAAAAAGCTATTTGGTTAACTCACTGGGTCAGACTTTTGACAGTTATGTGGAGATAAACTTCGATCTGGATGAAAGCTTTTTAAAAATTTTTGAACAAGACAGAAATCCTGAAAGAATAATAAGAGATTTGGCTCTTGCAACTGGTAAACGAATAATTCCCGGAGAAACACTTCTTTTTCTGGATGAAATTCAAGAATGCCCAAATGCTATACAAGCATTAAGATATTTTTATGAAAAAATGCCAAAGCTTCACGTCATTGGTGCAGGTTCGCTTATTGACTTCACACTAGAAAAAATCGGAGTTCCAGTGGGTAGAGTTGAAATGTTAAACCTTTATCCCATGTCTTTTGCAGAGTTTTTAAGGGCAAAAGAAAAAGATCTTTTAATCGAAGAATTGGCTTATCACGATCCAAGTAAAGAACTGTCTGAAGTTGCACATAACCAATTACTAAGGCTCTATTTGGAGTACATGGCTGTTGGAGGTATGCCTGAGGCAATAGCAAAATGGTTACAATCATCAGACTTAAAAAAAGTTAAAAAAGTCCATCGATCGTTAATTTCAACATATCAACAGGACTTCACGAAATACACCAACAGGTTTCAGGAGAAATATGTAGATTTAGTTTACTCGTCTGTACCAAGGCTATCCGGTAAAAAATTTGTCTATGCATCAATCAATGCTAATCTTAAGTCCCGTGAACTGAAACCTGCGCTTGAGTTACTTCAAAAAGCTGCAGTAATTCATGCCATTACACACACTTCTTCAGGAGGAATTCCCCTTGCCGGAGAAATCAATCCTCTTTTTTTTAAAGCTATAATGTCTGATATAGGCCTGATGCAATCGATGTTGGATGTCGATTCAGGAAAATGGATACTGCAACAAGAACAGGCTGCTACTAATTTTGGTGCTGTTATTGAGGCTTTTGTCGGACAGGAATTGTTGGCTTATGCACCACCCGATCAAAAAAAGGAGCTTTTCTATTGGGCCCGACAAAAAAGAGGCTCAACTGCAGAAGTAGATTATGTAACCGAATTAAAAGGCCAGGTTATTCCTATTGAAGTTAAAGCGGGTAAGTCATACGCATTGAAAAGTATGGAACTTTTTCTCAATGAAAAACAACACTCTCCTTATGGCATTCATTTCTCACCAAAAAACTTTAGTTTTAAAAGCAAAATCAGGCAATACCCACTATACGCTGTCAGGAAAGCAATTACGCAGGATTAAGCTTGGCTTTGATAATTTAGATTTCAGATTTTAGATCTTAGATTTACGGGTGGCGTTGCTTCGCAACGGTGGTAAATTCTTTTAGATTGAAAATGCATTTTGCTGAACAATGTAAATTTGAAGGTAGCGTTCAAACATGCATACTTACAGGTTCAGTTCCTACTGTCTATTTCCTTCGAATTGAGTTAAACAGGTATACGGTGATGGGATTTTCCGGATAACTGAATACTTAGCTCCCACAGCCAAAACGTCATCCTCTCAGACTATATTAATGCGATTCCAGGGTAATTGTGTAATGGAAAATTCTTTCACTTTCCGGCTGCAGATCATAGTGTTTGGGCTTGTATCAGTCGCATTTACCAATTTATATGTTACACAGCCTGTCCTTCCTGTCCTGCAACAAGAGTTCTCGGTGGATCTGGTTTTGGTGTCTTTGACAGTTTCATCGGTCATTCTGGGCATCACGCTATCCAATTTACCTTTTGGATTTCTTTCTGACCGACTGTCAGTCCATCCCATTATTTTAACAGGAGGCACGATAGTATCTATCGGGGGACTCGTTTGCGCATTCACAGGTGAGATGTGGATTTTAATCAGTGCCCGATTTATCCAGGGCCTGTTTATCCCTTCCCTGACAACCTGTTTGGCCGCATATCTTGCCAAGACTCTCCCGATTGAACGGTTAAATGTGGTAATGGGATCTTATGTTTCGGCAACTGTACTTGGAGGGCTATCCGGTCGCTTGTTTGGTGGATGGATTCACCCCCCTTTGCACTGGCGTTACGCTTTTATAACTGTCAGCATCCTTACATTTTTCACGACAATCATTGCAGTAAAGTGGTTACCCAAATATAGAATCAACTCCGGTGGAGTAAGAGACAATATTGGTTTCTTTCAAATCGTTACACAGTGGAAATTATTAAGAATTTTTCTTTGTGCCACGGGAAGCTTTGCTATTTTCTCATCAGTTTTCAACTATCTGCCCTATCGATTATCAGAATCGCAATTTGGGTTTTCAACAGAAGTGACCACTCTTTTTTACCTGGTTTATGTGGTAGGTATCTTTATAGGTCCTATAACAGGTCGAGTGAGCAATCGATTTGGTAGCGGAAATACCTTGGTAGGCGGCAGCATCATACTTGCCTGTGCTTTAGTCATCCTTTATTTACCTTTCGTTGTTTCAGTTGTTATTGGTTTAATTCTCATTTGTGCAGGTTTTTTTACGGTGCATTCCTCCGCAGTAGGCGCACTAAATCGAAAACTGAGTAGCGGGCAGGGACGGGCAAATGCATTATACGTCTTGTTTTACTACATTGGTGGCTGGCTTGGAATAACCGGAGCCGGGTTAGCGTACAAGTGGGGTGGTTGGTCTACATTGATGCAGCTTACATTTGTGCTGGTGATTATTCCTTTTAGTGCAGGTTTAGGTGAGCGCAGATCAATCGACTCTGTCGATAATGTCCCGGGAAGAGTTCAATAACCAGGAGATATTTGGGGCCGATAAAAGCTACAGTAACATCAATTTTTAAACGCATATCGAAAAAATCAATAGAAGCAACTGAGACTATTGATTATTCTTATTGGACTTATTGGCTGGATAAAAAATACGATAATCGGATTCGTACGATATTTTGATTTTATAAACAGTTCAATGAGGTCGATATGATGAAATGGGTTATGACAATTTTGTTTATTGGATTCTGCTCTTTAGTACTGACAATTCCGGCTACGGCAGATGATCTTTCTTCTTTCGATGGAGAATCGGGGACAGTAAAGATATCGGGAGGTACGGCACATATCCCTGTGATGAAAGAAGCCGCCAAAAAAATTATGATGTACAATTCAGATATCCGGATCAGCATTGCTGGGGGAGGTTCCGGTGCCGGAATCAAGCAGGTTGGAGAGAAGCTGGTGGATATCGGAAACTCGGGAAGGAAGCCCACAGCTGAAGAAATTTCGAAGTACAATCTGAAACTATTCAAATGGGCGGTTGACGGGGTTGGGATTGTGATAAATCCGGAAAATCCGGTTACCGATCTGACTCAGCAACAGTTGAAAGACATTTTTGCAGGTAAAATCGCCAATTGGTCCGAACTTGGATGGAAAAACAAAGCAATCAATCTTTATACCAGGGATGCGGCCAGTGGAACACGCTCCGTATTCTGGAAAAAGGCCTTGAAGAAAGGAGAGATCTCTTCGCACGCGAATTTTGTCGTTTCCAACGGTGCGATGAAAACCGCTGTGGCAGGGGACCCGTATGCGATCGGCTATGTTTCGGTAGGACATATTGACCGAAGTGTAAAGCCGGTTATTTTTGATGGTGTGTTCCCCTCCCTCGAAAATGTAAAACAAGGCACATATAAAGTGGCGAGAGGCCTTTACAGCAATACCAGCGGCCAGCCAACGGGTCTGACCAAAAAGCTGATCGATTATTTATTCAGCCAATCGGCAAAAACCATTATCTCAAAAAAGGGATTCATTCCGGTTGATTGATGAAAGGCGAAAAACAGGTTCAGTCGTTATTTTTTGCAGCAGCGGTTTTAAGCGCCATCGTTACGCTGTTGATTTTTGTTTTTATGGTCGTTCTCGGATTCCCGCATGTTCAAAGCGGATCCTTTTTTAAGTTACTGGT
>JANQLH010000274.1 GCA_028280735.1 SAR324 cluster bacterium
ACAGCCTGGGGTAAGTAAGCTTACGAACCTCACTCTAGGTATGGTTGATAAACAGATAAGAACTCTGAAGGAGTTCATGTTGAGTTTTCCGAAAACTTCTTTAATGAGCGCCTTCAGAATGTAGGATGGGTAACTTGTTACCCATCAACTCTTTATGTACGGCTTTTGATCACATTCCACCCGATGGGTAACGGAGTTACCCATCCTACAGCTCTAAGAGCTCCGGAATTAAAGCATAGGATAGCAGATGGGGGAGTATTAAGAATAACTTAGCGCTTGTGGGGTCAAGCCCGGAATGATAAAGAGTCAAGTTCTTTGCAATATCGAAAGGGCATCAAGTTATAGATTTTCATTAAACCGGGTGTTAGTGCCCGGTTTTCTGCGTTTTAGAAGCAAACGTTTTTAAAACAAGTTTTAAATATGAGTTTTCCTGCAGAAACACCCGATACAAACATGAACAATCCATTATTAAAAACGACGAAGCAGATATCCGAAAGTCCTTCTTTTCCCGCCCTGTTTAAGAAGGATTCCATGGAAGGCCATATAGCCACCGAATACCATCCGGAGATTATGCTGGAATCTGTAAAAGACCAAAGTAATCCGGTGATTCACAGGGAACTACAGACCATAACCCCTATTTATCACGGTATTCCCATGCCGGATTTACTCGAAGTATTCAAGCAGTTTCCACAATACACCTTTTTTCCAGTTGTCGATGACAACAATGTTCCCCTCGGTATTATCCGTGAGTTAAAACTTAAGAAATTCGTTTATTCGCGCTTCGGCAGCACGTTACTTGAGAATCCTGATCTTAAAAACAATCTGAACGATTTTATAGAACCTTGTACCATTGTGGATATCAAGGACTCAAACGAGGATATCTTAAAAACCTATTCAAAATCGGGAACAACCGAAGGGGTGATCGTCACGGTTAAATCGGCTTACCTCGGTGTTATCTCCCTGCAATCGCTGATCAAACTGGGGCATGAAAGAGAACTCAGCCTGCAGGAAGCCTATAACCGGAAACTTGAGCAAAAAAACAATGATATTAATAATATCCTCCAGAATATGAAGCAGGGGATCTTCACCATTCTTGAAGATGGCACCATTCACCACGATTATTCGGCCTTCCTTGAAGATATCTTTGAGACCAAAGAGATAGAAGGTAAACACTATTTTGACCTGCTGTTCACCAACTCAAATTTAGGAAAGGATCGTCTGGTTCAGGCGAAAAGTGCCATTGAAAACAGTCTGGGTGAAGACCTGTTGATGTTTGAAGTCAATTCACATCTTTTTGTTGAAAAATACCAGCTACAGTTTGAGGACAACCGTGAAAAGCATATCGATCTGTTCTGGAATCCAATTGTAAATAAAAACGATGTGATCGAACGACTGGTTGTAAACATACGCGATATCACCGAAATGGTGAAATTACAGGAAATGGCGGACCAGCAGCAAAAAGAGTTTAACTTCATCACCAAGGTTTTTTCAATTTCTTTTGAAAACTTTGAAAGCTTTATTTCTTCATCAAGACAACATGTTCAATCCTGTCTTGGGCTTTTGGAAACTCACAACAAATTGAATATGTCTGTGATCGCCCATATTTTCAGAAATCTGCATACCATTAAGGGAAATTCAAGGCTGTATGGTTTTGATGATCTGGCCGGTTTGGTTCATGATGTTGAAGACCTGGTCAATCGCGTTCGATCCCGCGATATCAAATACAACAGCGAACGATTATACACCGAGATTAGTAAAATCGAAGAAACACTGGTCCAGTATGATGAGCTGATTCAAAACAAACTCCAGGGATTTCTGAAATCGAAACATCGTGGTGTTTTTCTGGATGATCAGCTTTTCGGAGCTTTGCAAGACACCCTGTTAAACGAGACTTGTGATAGCCTGCCGGACTCCATCAATACGATAATTCGCTCAAAAAAAATCCTGAAAGCGTATGACACCATCGCTTTGAGTTCAGTGTTTAACGAGATAGATGACAGCCTGGATTCAATGGCCCGAATAGCCAAAAAACCTGTACCTAATCTGTTTGTGAACAATAATAAGATTCGCATATCCCGTGATATTTCCTCTATTTTAAATATTGTCATCATGCACTCCATTCGGAACTCCCTGAGTCATGGAATTGAAGAACCGGAAGTGCGCAGACGATCTGATAAAGCAGAGCAGGGAAACATTCACCTGGAAGCAAAACTTTCTGAAGAGAAGCTTTCCATCACTTATTGGGATGATGGTGCCGGGCTGGATTTAAACAAGATCATGAAAAAAGCTCGTGACTCGGGATTAATAAAAATTAACAAACCCCTGGGAACCAGACAGGTCGCCAGGTTTATTTTTAGCCCCGGACTCAGTACCGCCGAGAAAGTAACCGAAATCGCCGGGCGAGGTGTGGGGATGGATGCCATATTGAAAGCGATAACCAGTGTCAAAGGTAGTATTGATATCGTTTTGCAGCAAAAAAGCACCACGGACAATTCCAGGCAACCGTTTAAGTTTATCTTCCATTTACCTGCTGAATACGCTTTGACGCTGGATTGATAATAAAGGAACACAGCTCCTGAACAAAAAAAATGTGATCTAAGGATATCATGGCAAAAATATTAGTGGTCGATGATTCGGAAACTGTAAGAAACAGACTTGTAACAGACCTGGAGGCGGTCGGCCATGTCGTACTTGAAGCTGAAAACGGAGTAAAAGGCCTTCAAACACTCGATTCCAACCAGGATACAAACATTGTTATCAGTGATGTAAACATGCCGGAAATGGATGGCATAACCATGTGCTCAAAAATCAATGAAAAGCCCGAATTCAAAAACGTCCATCTATTTGTTTTAACGAGCGAATTTGACCAAGAATTGAAGAACAAGGGTAAACAGGCCGGGGTAAAACTCTGGATCACCAAACCTGTCAAAATGCCAAAACTAATTGAAGTCATTCAGAAGATTCTCGATCGATAGCGCAAACTCCTACTCCTGCCATGTCAGAACCGATCAGAAATGTTTCATCCAATCAGCTACCATTGGCATTTGATCCATAAAAACTTCTCTATTTATCTAACTACTGCACAGAACCATATTCAGAGAAAAGATCATGGAAAACGAAATTCACGTCCTTAATCCCGGGTACCAGGTGTCGGACTATAAAAACAAAATCGGCAAGATTGTCCGCCAGGTCACGTTATCCAGGATGCACCAATACCTGGATAATGAAAGTTTCAACCTGGCGGAACTTGATGAAGAAACACCGCAGGGCTATGTCTTCGCCAACAGTATGTCTGTCATTGTGATCGCTGGAAAGTCACTGAGAATTATCCTCAAAGCTCATTTTAATCACAAGGATTCAAAACCCATAGCCAGACAATTGTTTGGAACGGAAGACATTGACGACTTGAGGTCTTTTGATGTGATGAAAGAATATTGCAACCTGGCGGCGGGATTTTTAAAAAAAATATGTATTGAGCAGGATATCCCTGTGGGGATTAGTCTGCCCATTGTCACCCTGGGTTTTAATGAAGTGTTTTCAGGTCCCGGAGGTTTGGAACAAAAAACCGTATTTGAAGATGCCTGGCGGCTTACCAGCGAGCAGAGCAATATTGTCTGCAGTTGCCTGGTGGATGTATTTGAACCGGAAACCGTTGGTAATTTGATGGATTTCGAATTGACCGAAACCGAAGAAGATAACGATAGTGACTACGAGTTTCTATAAGAAGGAGATATTGCAATGGAATCCATTAATCACGATCTTCAGGCATCGTACAGCGTTATCAGGCTGCTGGAAGGATCAAACCTTAATTCCGAAAGTATTTTTCAATCCCTGCCGGGCATATTTGCCATCATTAACGAGAAAGGTCAGATACTAAGAGGAAATTTGACCGTTGCCAGGCATTTAAACTGCCAGTTTGAAGACATTTTAAAACAACCATTTGCCAATTTGTTTTCTGATGAAAACTGGACTATTTTCTCCAAACAGTTGGGTCAGTTGAGAAACCGAGGTATCGATCGGGAACATGTGGAATTTGAACTTGGAATTGAAGACCCGGACATGATTTCAGGCGAAAGAGTCCATTACTGGCACCTGGGGACGATGAATGTCAGCAGTCCGGCAGAGGGTGAATTAACCATTATTATTGGTGAAGATATATCCCGGCTCAGGGAATCGGAACAAAAGCTTAGTGAAGTATTTTCAACCATTCCCCTGGGAATTTTTTACCATCAACCTGGAAGGCAAAATTGAAGATTATTACTCTTCCCACCTGGAATTGCTTCTTGCTCAAAAAGACCTCACCGGCCAGACAATCAGCAATGTATTGTTTGAGCCTATCATGGACAATCTGACCGACGAGGAACAGGAGGGCGTGGTCAGTCTCGATTTTATCCTGGGTCAGGGAGCTGCAACCTATGACATGCTGGAACCGTTTTTCCCCAAACAGATTTTTTATCCCCTTCCTCACCAGGAAGAGAAGGGCAGATGGTTAAAAATCAAATACCAGCCGGTTATCTACGATGATACAGTCAAAAGGCTACTGGTAATCCTGGAAGACAGGACCGAAATCGTTAAAACAAAAGAAATTCAAAAAAAGGCCAGGCTGCTTGAGGATCAAAGTATTCAACGCTTGTTTCAATTGAAACAGGTGGATACCAGCGGTTTGCATTTGTATTTGAGGGAGTTGGGGAACCTGATTCAACGCCTGGAAGAAGAGCAAAACACACAAGCGGGAAAAAACAAGCTTTTTGCCACCACCCATGGTATTAAAGGTATTGCAAGGGTTGCAGGATTTACATTCTTACAAACGGCAGCCGCCAACCTCGAATCCAGCTTTCAAAATACGACGGATATCATTTCCGATAACGTAAACAAAAGATTTCAGGAACTTTTTAACGAATACTTCGCTATTTTTTCTCTCTACAAGGCGATCTATCCTGAAAAGGCCGGATTTACCTCGTCAAAGGAAAATGAGAAGCCTGATAAAGAGAAAGACAATCCCCTGGGGGACATGTTTTCTCGCTACAATTCGCTGCTGAATGCCCCAAGTTCATTAAATAAAACCTTCCAAATCGATCAGCTTTTTTGGGGATTGCTCTCCTATCACTACACATTTGCCGGCACACTGGAGGAAGGTCTGCAGAATCAGGCAGCAAAAACAGCCAAAAGTCTGGGTAAAAAAGTCATCATCCATTTTGACTGGGGGAATGTACTGGTCAAAACCAGTGTGCTTTCAGCATTAAATGAATGTTTGATCCATCTGATCAACAATGCAATCGATCATGGCGTTGAATCCCCGGAAGACCGTATTAAAGCCGGCAAAGAGCCTAGTGGAAATGTAAGAATTATTGTCAGTGAAAAAGGCTCCGTTTTAACTTGCGATGTTAGTGACGATGGCGAAGGGCTGGATGATTTCAAGATCAGGGAATCAGCTACTCAAAAAGGTATCAAAACGAACCTGGAACTCACTGAAATGAGCAATAGTGAGATCTTGCAATTGATACTTCATCCCGGGTTTTCAACTGCCGAATCTGTTACCGATACCAGCGGCAGGGGCATTGGCATGGAAGCGGTGACCGGCAACCTGGAAAAGTTCCGTGGGGCCATTCATATTGAATCCCACAAGGGAATCGGTACCAACTTTCATCTGTCTTTCCAATTGATCGGAAGGGATGATCTGCAATTTGCCAAGCGGTGTTATCCTCTCTCCTATTTCAAGAAAGTTACCCGCGACTACCTGGAAACAATCATCAAGGATCACCAATTTGATATTGAGATCGATTTTGAAAAGGGTTTTGAAAAAGGTGTATACTACGGCGATTTAGTTAAAGCAATCGTCTGTTTCTCTACCTATATCGGAAACTATGCCTCCAAAGGGAAACTTCTGGTGCAGTTTAGTCTGGCAAAGGATTATTATATTCGCTGTTCATGTAAGGTGGCGGAACCCAAACAATCCCGGGTAATAATCCCCCAGTTCAATTCTTCTCTTCAACTATGTAACTACTTAATTCTTAAGGATAACGGGGTGTTGATTGAAAAGGACTCCATTCTCGATCTGCAGATACCCTGCTATTTTCATGCAAAAGGTGCCCCCCATCTGATTATCGGTTTTACCCAAAAGGTTGATCCCAAGCTGGCTAAAACTACATTTAATAAAATCAAGGAGGTGGCAAGTGAGTTGGATGTCAACGTCGAACTATCCGGTGACAAGGATAAAGTAAACATGCTGATTTATCCTTCCATCAGCAAAAACAGAAAAAAGCTGTTATTGCCCTATCCCGGTTTTACTGTAAACTCATCCAAAAAAATGATTCAGCACGACATGCTGGGTGGGATTGAGCGATTGGTTACCTTAAAAAAGAGAAAAAACGATTTCCGCGAAAACAATTAGATTCCTCGAAAATCCCGGGCATGAAACAAGCTTGTTTTAGAGTTTCATGCTTAACAATTCCCGTCCGATTTTCGTTCCGGGCACTCGTTACCATCCCTTTCCCTCGATTAATAGGTTGACCATTCGTGAATTTGCAGACATGGTATTGGGAAATAATCTGTAATTACCAGCTCTCCGAATAGCATTGGCTAAACAATTGAAATGAAAGAGAAATATACAACATTTACCATTGTTTATATCCTGGCTTTGGCACAATTTGCCACACCGTTTATGTTTGCAGGGGTCGGTATCGCTCTACCAGCAATGGGAAAGGAACTACAGGCCAGCGGTGTTCAACTGGGATTGATAGAAATTGTCTACCTGGGGGCTGCCAGCGCTTTTTTATTGCCTTTTGGCCGTTTTGCCGACCTTACCGATCGAGTGGTGTTATTTAAATTCGGATTATTGATTTACACCCTCTGTACGCTGGTGATCGGCTTTTTGTCGTCGACTTCCGCCATCGTAGGATTTCGCTTCATCCAGGGCATTTCGGCCGCACTGATTATGGCAACCAATATGGCCATCTTGACCAATGCCGTCCCCAAGAAATCACTTGGTCAAGCCATTGGTATTAATGTAGGAGCAGTCTACCTGGGATTGTCGGCAGGGCCATTCATAGCCGGCTACATTACCAGCCATCTCGGCTGGAGGTGGGTATTTTTCATTACCTTTATCCCCCTGGTTTTGGCATTTTTACTGATACTGTTCAGTCTAAAATCCAATTGGAAGAAGCCCGAGGAAAGTTTCGACTGGTTGGGAACCTCAACCATAATTGTTTCTGTTTTTCTCTTGATCGCCGGAAGCGCGTTACTCGGAGAATCTGTTTTCGGATATGTTCTTACCGTTGCCGGGATCGTAGCGGGAGCGTTCTTCTTTATAGTCGAACAACGTATTCCCCAGCCTCTTATCAACCTTGGAAAACTCAGAAGAAATTCAGTGCTGCTGATTGCATTGATACTTCAGCTGTTGATGTACACGGGTGCTTTTGGTATCTCTTTTCTGTTCAGCCTT
>JANQLH010000275.1 GCA_028280735.1 SAR324 cluster bacterium
CACCGCTTCTCAAATGTTGCCGAATCTCCGGTATCACCTTTTTGACCCTGATGGACGGATCCTTGCTCCGTAAAAAATACTTTCCGATTCTGATGTCGGAAACACCATCCAGTTCCTCAAAACTGTAGATGGCGGATCGTGCCTTTTCGACTGCCCTAAGTGAGACGTCTGTAGCAAGAATCGAATAATCAAGACAAAAGTCCGGGTTCTGTTCCTTAAACTCTTCCAGACAGATGGCAATACTATAGGCCTCCTCTCCGCTTGAACAACCTGCACTCCAGATATCCAGAAATTCTCCGGACGATTGATAACCTTCAGGATAGAGCTTTGATAATGAAACGGTACATAAATACTCGATCTGCTCAGCTTCTCGAAAAAAAAAGGTTTTATGAGTGGTAACCGCATCGATAAAGTCTATTCTCTCACTGGTTCCTTCTTCACTGAAAAGGAAGTCGCAATACTCGGAGAAGCACTTTTTTCGAGTGATTCGAAGCCTTTTTTGCAGGCGTGCTTCAAGCACAGCTTTTTTAGACTCCGGCATTTTTATGCCCAACTTTTGCTGAATGCATTCTCTCAGTTTTGCGAACTCAGCATGGGTAAGGCCCTGTATACTTCTGGAATTCGTTTCGATAGAACAGCCCACTCATTAAGGTTTTAGATTTCAAGTCAATGCCTCTCAAACTGGCTGTCATCAAAAGATTCTTTTTCTTCTTCAAGCTCCACAATTAACCCGGTTCCATTGTCTCCGGGAGATGAAGTTAACTCACTTAAATCCCCGTGAGTGGACACCAATTGTGGCCTTCTGCTTTCATAAGCAAGCTTGGCCTGTTTGCTCTTGTCGTTTCCCGCTGTTGTTTGGTAATCCAAGCTGCTGCCTTCATCATCCAGTTTAAAAAATCCGATCAGGTTATTCAATTCCTCCGCATTAGCGGAAAGTTCCTCTGCTGTGGAAGCAACCTCTTCGGATGAACCGGCATTTTGCTGAATCACTTTATCCAATTGCTGAATCGCCATGTTAATTTGTTCCGCTCCCGTGTTCTGTTCCCTGGAAGAGGCATTGATCTCCTGGACCAAATCGGCGGTTTTTTGAATATCCGGAACCAGTTTATCCAACAATCCGCCGGCTTCTTCAGAAATATTCATGCTGTACCCGGAAAGCTGATTGATTTCTGCAGCGGCTTCCTTACTGTTTTCAGCAAGCTTGCGCACTTCCGATGCCACAACGGCAAAACCTTTTCCATGCTCTCTCGCCCGTGCGGCTTCAATGGCCGCGTTGAGTGCCAACATATTGGTTTGTCTTGATATTTCAGCTATGATCGAAATCTTTTCTGCAATGTCTTTCATCGCAGATACGGCCTTTTCTACGGAATCCCCGCCTTTTTTGGCATCCACCGCCGCCTGTTGGGCTATTTTTTCGGTCTGGTTTGAGTTATCCGCATTTTGTTGGATATTGGATACCATTTCCTCCATGGAGGATGAGGCTTGTTCGGCAGATGCGGCCTGTTCAGTGGCTCCTTGCGACAGACTTTGGGCTGCCGAATTTAGTTGATTACTGCCGGCTGCAATGGATGAAGCTGCAACTTTCACACTGCGGGTGATATTGGTAAGTGATTCCACCATCTGTTTTAAGGAAAGCATTAACTTGTCACCGGGGGATCTCTCCTTCACTCTTACATTCAGATTACCCCGGGAGATGTGTTCCGAAATCTGGGTTATTTCTTCCGTTGCCTCAATTAAACGGTTCAGGCTGTCTTTTAGCTGTCCGAAGTCTCCTTTCCAGTTATCGGTAATTTTTTCGGGAATCTCGCCCATACTGATGCTGTCCACATACTCCGCAGCCGTGTTCAGCGGATTCACCACAGCGTCCAGCGTCTGGTTTATGCCGTTGACTATGCTGGCAAATTCTCCTTCATGTTTGGCAGCATCGGCACGAGTTTTCAGTTTCCCCCCGGTCGCTTCTTCCGACAAATACGTCAGATCCTGCACGATCAGGCTGATCTTCTCCGTCATGTTGTCCATGGCTTTGTATAATTCGCCTATTTCATCATAACGTTCCAAATCAATATCGGAACTGAAATCCCCTTTGGATACGCTCGTGGCCAGATTGATTACACCATTAAGTGAGGTTGCTATATACCTGCCTATCAGCACGGCCAGAAGCAAACCAATAACCAATCCGACAATAGTGATAATCACCATGACATAGCCGGCTAGCTGCGATTGGTTTTCCAGGATGGTAAACCCCCTATCCATATCTTCATGAATCAATTCCTCAGCGTCATCGGCTTCCTGGATGAACTGTTCGAACATGGTATCAAATTTTTCATCAGCCTCGCTTCCGGCAGTACTGGTTTGATTTGATGTTTGGTAGCGCTGTTCGGTGATAGCGATAAACCTTGTCAGATTCTGTTTAATCGCCATCACACTGGCTAAACCGGACAGTTTGCCAATTTGATCCACATGACCTTCGGCTTCCCGAAAACTACCCAGGATGTCTTCAATCTTGTTTGTTGTGTCACCCGAAAGCAATTCCTCCAGAAAAAGGTGACCGTCTGCCAGTAAGAAGCGGGCCTGGCCTGCATGAAACATAATCCGATAATTTTTTGAATTATTGTTACGAGAGACAAGGGCCAGCAGCCTGTTCTGAATGCCGTCGTACAAATCATCAAAATTTTGATCAATATCACTTCCGGTGGCACTGGAACTGGTTCTTTGATCATAACGGGCATGAGCCGCCCGGATAAACTCCTCAACATGTCTTTTCACATCTTCTACCTTGGCCCTGACTTTGGGATCCTTGGTGGCAACGAAATTGCCCTCTTCGTTTTTATCGCCGTTGAGAATGGCGTTCGCATACCAGGTAGTTTCATCCAGCAGTTTCCAGACCTCTTCCACGTTTTCCGATGTGTCTCCTGCCATAATTTCTTCAAACAGCAGATGAGCCATTGTTGCCGACAGCTTTATCTCCATTGCCGCATCTCCGAGAGGAGCCAGTTCAGCTCCAACACGAATTCCCTGGTCTCCCACGGTACCGGTATAATAAATTCCCATTCCTCCGGTTAGGGCGATTAACAAAGCCATAAATACAAACGCTACAAGCAGTTTGGTTTTAAGTTTCAAGCTTTTGAACATATTCCCCTCCATACCCCTTGTTGATAAAGGATAATCATGATTGGCTTTCCCCGGACTTTGAAAAGAACGCTATTTTCCCTGTTTGGCTGGTAAACCGGCCAATTGAAGCCTGCTAAAACGACTCTTTTAGCGGTAACACTTTCGCCAAATCCATAATTAAGACAAAGTTCTCCAAATAGTTTCCTACACCTTTTAAAAAACCGGTATCAATATTGGTTCCTACCTTGGAGACTTCATTAATCATATCCGGACTCAAGCTGATCACTTCCTGTACGGCATCCACTAAAAGTCCGAAAACCCTGGGTTTGCTTCCATTTCCTTCAATTTCGACTATGATAATACAGGAGTTCTCCGTGAATTCCGCCCGCTCCATTCCGAATCGCTGTTTAAGATCCACCACAGGTACGACGGACCCCCTCAAATTGATAACTCCCAACATGAATTCCGGAGTCCTGGGAACCTTGGTTATCGGCGGAATATCGAGAATTTCCCTGACTTTTAAAATATCAAGGACATAATCCCCCTGTTCAATTCCAAACATTAAAAACTGGGTTTTATCATCAATAAACTCAACACTTTCCAAGTGTTTTTGTAATTCAATGTTCTTTTTCTCAATAGTCGAAACCGATTGTGAAGCAGCCGTTTTCTCAAGGATTTCCGGTTCTGCTATCGGTTCCGATGGCTGAATGATAATAGGCACTTTAGACTCCTTTTTTCATTAAAAAATAATGTTTCCAACACATTGCAAAGCCGGGAACTGATAACGGTCCGAAGCTGCGACTCTGCCTCCCACCGGTGGAAGGTTGGATCATTGTGATACGGGTTCTGTTGTCTCAAGCTCCGCTTCCGCCTGATCGGGTTGTTGCGGCGTGCTCTTCAGGTATTCCCCTTCTACGAGATCTATCAGTCCCTTGACATCCAAAATCAGGCTTACCCTGCCATCTCCGAGAATCGTGGCACCGGAGATGCCGGGAACATCTTTGAAAACTTCATCCAGGTTTTTAATGACTGCCTGAATTTCGCCATAGAGCATGTCAGTTACGAGACCTGCGGTTTTGTTCCCCAGTTTGATGACGACAATGTTTTGCTCATCCGATTGCTCCCCGGTTTCTTGGAAAATATCCCTTAACCACAGGAACGGCAGGGGCTTTCCTCGCAGGTTAACGTAATGGTGACTTTTGTTCATGGCATCTTCAGGCAGGTCTATGCATTCAACAACCATTTCCAGGGGAATAACGTATTTGGAATCCCCCACGCCAATCAGCAATCCTTCAATGATTGCCATGGTCAGCGGCAGGCTGATGCGGACGGTCGAACCCGACCCTTCCTCACTTTCAAGCTCCACTGTTCCCCGCAAGGCTTCGATGTTGCTTTTAACCACGTCCATGCCCACACCCCGGCCAGACAATTTGGTTACCT
>JANQLH010000363.1 GCA_028280735.1 SAR324 cluster bacterium
TGATCAACAGGGTTTTATTATCCATTTCCGGTAGCTGTGAGGGTATCATACGTCCCTGGTCATCTACGGGAACGACTTCAATGTTTTCCCTGCCAAAACCAAGCAAAGCGAGCGCCTTGAAAACAGTAGCATGAGCCTGTGAGCCAGCTACAATTCGAATGGGAGGGGCCCCCGTCAAACCTTTTTGATTGATGTCCCAACCCTGTCGTCTGAATAGTTCCAGGCGACCGGCCGCAAGCCCGCACATGGTTGCCGTGGAGGTGCCACTGACCAGACCGGCAACTGTGCCCCCAGGTAAGCCGAACAGCTCTACCAGCCATTGTTCGCAGATCTCCTCCAGTTTGGAAACTATGGGAGAAATCACATAGAGTGCCGGATTCTGATCCCAAGCAGCTGCCAACCATTTTGCAGCCAGAGCAGCCGGGTATGAACTGCCGTTTACAAATCCAAAATACCTTCCGCCAGTCATGGTCACGGTGGCCGGAGAACCATACTGATGCAATAAATTCAGGATGTTTTGTGCGTTTCCCTTTTCCGTAGGCATAAGTTCTTCGAAATTGCTTAGATTTTGTATCGCGTCTTCAGTAGGGGTAACAGCCCGGTCATAGGCTTTCTCCATATAGTCTGCGGCATAGGATGTTGCCTGTTCAAACAGGTGACGATCTGCCTGGCTAAACCGTGGATTAATGCTTTTGTTATCGGTCATCGGATACACTCGTTTTAAATGTTCAGGTGGTCTGGTAGGGAACTATAATGGGAACCTATCAATGTTATTTTACATTTTTGTGGCGACTGTCAATCAATACATTGTAACCATGACAACAAACTTTGGGACAAGGATAAAAAAAATACATTTTCATAAGACCTTATAACCAGTAAGCGGCTGTCAGCCATTAGCCTAAGCGTTGATCGAAAACAGACTACTATGCCATGCAGGCTTTGATATATGCAGCACTTACCAGGAAGGTGCACATGTCAAGAAAACCTTAACCTGTGTGCCAATTAACCCCGTGGTAATTAATAGAGAGTTGTGGGTAAGCTTGAGGCCATAATAACAAGTGGTCAAAATAATCATCTATTAACCTTGGAGAATAAAAAAAATTTGTGTTATGCTTTTCAATGTTTTATGGTCTCAAAAAGATAAAAAATAGTTAATGCCTGAAAGGAAAATCGCTAAATCCTTATCCGGCCTTGAGCCGGATACCGGAACTCAGCCTGAGGATTAACGTGCTTTCAGCGTTCAGCTTAAGGCATTGCAAAGACAAGCAAAAGCTGGTTAAGAGCTGAAAGCGCTGAACCTCGAAGCGCTAAGCTGCTTTAAAGGCTTTTACTGGTAGGGTTCGATCTGGTTTTCCTTTAGACACTGGTTAGCGGATCTGCTATGGCGGGTGCCACTTAGATCGGCACAAAAGCAATTTCCAAATACCGGGATAACTGTCCGGATCAAATTTATAACGTAAAATCTGATGAATTGTCGCCTTAATAGCCTGATATTTTTTATAATACTTATCTGCCTGACTGCCTGTCTGACTGAAAAGTCTAAAAACCCCAGACCTGTTGTAGTAAACGGAGTATTGGACTTGACTCAATGGGATTTTGACAGGGATGGTTCGTTGAACTTAAATGGTGACTGGGATTTTTACTGGAAGGAGTTCATCTCACCGGCCGGTTTAAACCCACCGAACGAAGATATAAGGCGCAAAAACATTCGGGTCCCCGGAACCTGGGATGAGCAGCCGGCAGGGACGATTGAATTCCCGGGACAAGGATATGCGAGTTTAAAAGTTAAAGTGCTGTTAAAAGAAGTAAAAGGTAAACTTGCCATTCAATTGTTTAAAATAAATACCGCCTATTCTCTCTATATAGACGGAAGCTTGAAAAGCGTTATCGGAACTATTGGTACTGATGCCAAGAACAGTATTCCCCAGTATTATCCGCATATTGTCAGTTTTCAGCCTGCCAGTGAAAACATAGAAATTATTTTTCATGTTTCCAATTTTCATATTAATAGTGGTGGCTTTATTTTTCCGATTTTGATTGGAAGCGAGAAAAATATTTTAAAAACCTGGGAAAATAATATAATATTTGATTTTTTACTTTTTGGAGGGCTTGCGGTTATTGGTTTGTACCACCTGGGACTTTTTTTTAACAGAAGAAGCGACAAAGCCTCACTCTGTTTCGGAGTCTTCTGCCTTCTCATTGCAATCAGAATCATTATTCAGGAAGAAATCTATCTTGTGCATGTGGTCCAGGATTTTCCCTGGACATTCATCATGCTGGCGGATTATTTATCTTTCCTTATTGCTGTCCCGGTTTTCCTGTATTTTGTGCGTTCATTGTATCCTGAAGAAACGAACAATTATGTTGTTAAGGTATTTGTCGGTCTGGGCATTTTTTGTTCGCTCTTAACTCTTCTTACCCCACCGGGGTTTTACTCTCACCTTGGCCTTTATTATCAATTAGTTACAGTCGGTGTCTGCCTCTATGTTTTTTATGTTTTGATTATCGCAAGCAAAAATAAAAGAAACGGTGCAAGAATATTTATCGCAGGATTTGTTGTTTTTTTTCTGACCATAGTAAATGAAGTCTTGTATCTCAACCAGATTGTCCAGACGGGTAATGTCGTTGGATTTGGTTTTTTTGTCTTTGTAGCGGCACAAATCATTCTCTTATCTCGCAGATACTCCAGTGCGTTTTCCGACATTGAAAGCCTCACTCATGAGTTGCAGGTCAAGTCCGCCCAACTCAATGAAACCAATGTCACCCTGGAAAAAGTAAATGAAAAGCTGGAAAAAAAAGTGGACAACAGAACCGCGGATTTGAACAATTTGATTCACGAACTGCAACAGAGTATTCGCAAGTCCAAGCTTCTGGCAGCCGAAGCTCAGGCCGCAAATGAAGCCAAAAGCAACTTCCTGGCAAACATGAGTCACGAGATCAGAACACCAATGAACGGAATTCTGGGAATGATCAACCTGCTGCTGGACACGGATTTGAACGATGATCAGCGGGAATACACAGAAACCGTGCAGATCAGCGCCGACTCCTTGCTTGTTATAATCAATGACATTTTGGACTTCTCCAAAATAGAAGCGGGAAAACTAAAATTTGAAACGATCGATTTTGATCTCCGTTCTTCAGTGGAAGGTGTCTCAGAGATCCTGGCTTTGAAGGCAGAAGAAAAAGGGTTGGAATTTATCTCCCTGGTAAACTTTGATGTACCCACCAATCTGAAAGGAGATCCCGGAAGGCTTAAACAGATATTAATCAACCTGATCGGCAATTCCATTAAATTTACCGAAAAAGGAGAGGTTATAGTCAAGGTTTCCCTGGTAGGGGAAGACAAACAAAAGGTTACAATCAAATTTGAAATCATCGATTCCGGAATCGGTATCTCACCTGAAGAGCAAACCCAGCTGTTTAGATCTTTTACCCAGGTGGACGCTTCGGTGACCCGCAAGTACGGAGGAACAGGACTAGGTTTGGCGATTTCGAAACAGTTGACCGAGATGATGGATGGGGAAATAGGTGTCGAGAGTGAGCAGGGAAAAGGGTCTACATTCTGGTTTACGGCTGTTATGGAAAAACAAACGAACGTTCCAAAAAGGGAGTTGACTCCGCCGGCAAATATAGAAAACAAACGCATTCTGGTTGTTGATGATATCAGTGTCAACCGACAATTGTTTACCCAATACCTTAAATCATGGAATTGCAGTTATGCCGAAGCTAAAAACGGCGTGGAAGCATTGAAGCTGCTGAAAAAAGCCCAAGCAGAAGGCAATCCCTTTGAAATAGCTATCTTGGATATGCAAATGCCTGAAATGGATGGTGAAACCCTGGGCAAAAAAATCAAGCAGGATCCGCTATTAAACAAGACTATTATCATCATGTTGACCTCGGCCGGAGTAAAAGGAGACGCTTCGCGAGCAAGTGAAATTGGCTTTTCTGCCTACCTGACTAAACCGGTTAAACAATCACAAATTTTCGATTGTCTGATTACCGTGCTTGGCCAGCAAGCCACGGAAACCACCGAGGAGCCTTCCCTGCCGCTGGTAACCAGGTTTACCCTGGAAGAATCCAAACGAACCAAGTTGCACCTGCTGCTGGCTGAAGATAATAAAATCAACCAGAAACTGGCTTTAAAAATTCTTGAAAAGAAAGATTACAGGGTTGATGTGGTGGATAACGGCAAAGAGGCTATCGAAGCTTTGGAGAATGTCCCGTATGATTTGGTTTTAATGGATCTTCAGATGCCGGAAATGGGAGGGCTGGAGGCAACGGAAATTATTCGCGGCTCCGCCAACACGGTATTGAATCCTGATGTACCTATCATTGCCATGACAGCCCATGCTATGACGGGCGATAAGCAAAAATGCCTGGAAGCCGGCATGAATGGATACGTGTCAAAGCCTATCAACAAAAATGAACTTTTTGCAGAAATTGAAAAACAATTGGAAAATACCTAAAAGCACTCCCCGCCTATTATTCTTCGTGTTCGACTCCTTCATTTAACCAGCCAGGAAAAAGCCTTGGAGAATCTGGCCTTGGCATTTTCCCGAATACACAGACCGTGACTGATGATAATCTTGTCAAAATCCCAGGCTAGAATCCGATCAAGAGAATTCCTGGCAAGTTGTTTCTTACGGATGGTCAATTTGAGATCTTTTGGCACCCCTCCATCCGGAGCCAGGCTACCATTCAGTTTTTTAACCAGTTTCCAAAACCAGTTTTCCTTATTCGGATCATGGTTTTGAATCAGATCAGTGAGAATCAGTGTTTTTGAGAGTTTATGAAAAAAAACTACTTCGTTGAAAACAAGACTACCCTGAAAATAACACTGGTCTATATCATTTTTCCATTGGGACTCGGGAACATTCTGCAAGACCCCGGTAAACCGGAGATCCTTCCGCTTTTTTTCCAATCCCGGTGCCGCCCATAAATCGGCATGCGGATACTTTTCTGACCATTCACCCAGGGAGAGATGATGAAAGATGTTTGGTGCCACAATGTTTCCGACAGTGCCCAAGTCATCGACCAGATGCTTTAGCTTAGTATTCAAGGCTACGGGAGAATGCAGCCATAAGGAATCATCGGATAGTTTTATTATGGTCATCCTTGTTTCAAAGGGAATGGTATACATTTTCACAATGCCGCCTTCCACGATTCTGATGTTCTCTCCAAAGTCGGTTAAAGACAAGATGTTCTCCTATTAGATCAGGGTTATGCTGGTTTTAAAGATTATTGTAGCTTCGCCGGTAATTCCCTGACAAGTTGCCGCATCCGTTTTTCGGAAAACCCCTCCGCATTAACAACCACAGTTGCCGGATTTCCCTTAAACGCTGTGTTGGTAAAAGCAGCAATTTGACAGATTGTATAAGATTTCATCTCAGTACTTTTTCCGGTAAAAAAGAAGCTGTTTTTACCAGGATGGTTTAGTTTGCTCTTAAAACACAGGTGTTAGGAGTTGTTATGTTTCTGAAAAAGAAACCCTTCCGGTAATAATCGCAAAACATATAATCCGGTTTCTTCGAGTTTTAGGAAAGATTGAATATAGTTGACATGAATTTCATAAAACTATCAAACGGATTGGATTGCATCTTTTATTATAATACCATGACATTCCTTGATTATTATTTATCCGCTACCAGTTTCATAAAACCAACCACCAATTATACCTAAAATTGTTATTGAATGTTGGATGAACTCCGCCGGGTGCAAAAGTAGCCGGCGCTTGAGACAAGGTTCTTTCTAAATGAAACAAAAGTGTATTGAATTAGTGATACATGTCCCTGCAAATAACGTGCATGCTTATCCATACACTTTTAGTTTCAGTTAATTAAGCCGGAATACTATTCAGATGGATTAACGAGAAGAAAGAAGATAAGGGAAATAAAAAAGAGGAAAAGTATGGATCAGGTCTTTATGTGTCAAAGAGCATAATCTTCGTACTCAAGACCCGATCCTATCCAGCTGGATAAAGGATTAGGCTTACACTGCTTTGTACTTGACTTTTTCCAGCATCTGATTTGCGAATTGTACGGCATCATTTAGGTCCGATTCGTTTGGATGTCCTACGGCTGTTATCGCCTCATCGACCCAGGGTCTGTGTTCAGGTTTGTTTTGAAGTAAATCAATGACAGATTGTTTAACACTACCACGCACACCAAATGTTCCCAGAATCTTGGAATATTTAACCAGGGTACCGGCATTTTCAAATGCCGTTTTTGCTTTAGCGCTATCACGGACACTGCCATGAGTGGCAAAAAAAGCGATATTTGATTTTGCAGGAATCGATTTTAAAAAATTCTGCATTTTTAAAGGCACAGAATGCTCAATGACAGGAAAACCGCAGAAAATCATGTCATATTCATCCAGTGAAGTGACCTTGTCGATGGCCAACAACGTCTTATCTTTGACTTTCAAGCCATTGAAAAGACCTTCAGCAACCTTGGCGGTATTACCGGAATCGGAATAGTAAGTAACCAGTGTTTTCAATATAACCTCCTTAAGTCAGGGTTCAATTCATTAAGTAAAACATAATTTGTTTTCAGCAATTACCATGCAAAAAAGTTATTTGTTTAAAAAATTTACACTTGTAAAATATTCGTTAAGTGGATCTTTGGGTCAACAAATTGCAGAACTTTAGGGTTGTCGACAGAATAAAGCCGAGAGGGCTATAACCAGTCTTCGGGAGTTACCTTTAAGTTCATTGGGCTCCAGTGGAAGCTGATTGGTTGATGAGGGTTGACTATTTATCAACG
Source organism: SAR324 cluster bacterium (assembly GCA_028280735.1). Classification (GTDB taxonomy): domain Bacteria; phylum SAR324; class SAR324; order XYD2-FULL-50-16; family XYD2-FULL-50-16; genus JAHJTV01. Next base: position 6,762 of record JANQLH010000363.1, read on the forward strand.
ATTTGATTTTGTAATTTTATAAAGATTTCCCTAGGTTTATAGATTAAATTTAAAGAATAATAGAAAAATTATACCTCTACTTATTTTATATACGCTTTCAATGTTAATTAAATGATTTTTATTTTTAGCATTCTTGCTGTTTCCATTGTTTCGGCTGTTTGGGTGCATCGGCTCTTTCCCAAGTACTCGGGCTGGATAATCAGTATCTTCCCATTCACCGTTTTCGTTTATGCAGCCTCTTTGATGCCCGGAATTAATTCAGGGCGAATATTAAAAAACAGTTGGAACTGGGTACCTTCTTTAAATATTCAATTCTCCTTATACCTGGATTCTCTAAGTTTGCTGTTTTTACTTTTAATTACAGGAATCGGTGGTCTTGTTTTGGTTTATGCCGGATCGTATTTTGGGAATCATCCTCAATCAGGTCGGTTTTACACACTGATTTTGCTGTTTATGACAGCCATGGTAGGTATCGTGGTGGCGGGAAACCTGATTCTTCTCTTTGTTTTCTGGGAAATTACCAGTATTACATCCTATCTGCTGATCGGATTCAAGCATGAGAATGAGGAGGCCAGGAAGTCGGCACTAAGAGCATTGATTATAACCGGAAGCGGCAGCCTTGCCATGTTGGCGGGAATAATTCTAATGGGATTTGTCGCCGGAACCTACGAATATACAATCCTCCTGGAAAAGGCGGATCTGATTCAGCAAAGCCCCTTTTTTACAGGCATTATTGCCTTGTTGTTAATCGGGGCTTTTACCAAATCAGCACAATTTCCTTTCCATTTCTGGTTGCCCGGGGCCATGGCAGCACCAACACCTGTCAGTTCTTACCTTCATTCGGCGACAATGGTAAAAGCGGGATTTTTCCTGTTATTGCGCTTGGGACCTATCCTGGGAAGCAGCAACGAATTACAGGGAAGCCTGATGATCATTGGATCATTAACCATGCTGTTTGGAGCGATAATGGCAGTCGGGCAGCCCGACTTGAAAAAACTACTGGCTTACTCGACTATCAGTGCACTGGGTCTGCTCTTCCTGCTGATCGGAATCAACACGCAGTTATCCATTAAAGCGGCTATTGTTTTTCTGATCGTCCATTCTTTGTACAAAGGGGCGCTTTTTATGATAGCAGGCATAATCGATCACACTACTGGTACCAGGGATGTAAGGGCTTTAAGCGGATTGCTGAAACATATGCCTTTAGTGGCAATAGCCGCAGGACTGGCTGCATTTTCAATGTCCGGGACTCCTCCACTGATAGGATTTATTGGCAAGGAACTGGTTTACGAAGCCAAGGTAAAAGCTCCCGAAATCTACCAATGGATACTGCCAATTACCATCCTTGCCAACGCCCTTAATGTGGCTGTAGCGCTTATCGTAGGGGTTAGACCTTTTTTGCGGTCAGATTTCAATTCGCCCCTGCTTAAGCACAAGGTTTCCCCCGGGTTATGGCTGGGGCCGGTTTTGTTGGCGATCCCCGGATTGCTATTGGGGGTTTTCCCTTCCTGGATCAACGAACTCAGCAATATGGCAGCTTCAACCGTAAGAGCGGAAAACATAAAGATTACGCTTTCCCTTTGGCACGGATTCAATCTTGTCTTAATGATGAGCTTCTTTACCCTGGTATTGGGTATGGTGTTTTTTGGTATTCGTGAAAAATTAAGAAAGATCAAGGCTGAAAGCGGATTTCTTTCGAACTGGGGCCCCAGGCGGTTTTATGAGAGCGGATTTAATGCCTTGTTGGAAGGTGCCAAAAAGCAGACAGATTGGCTGCAAAACGGCAGTTTAAGGATTTATCTTTCTGTGATCATGAGTGTTGTTGTCTTGGGTTTAGGCTATACCTTGATCAACTTAACGGATTGGTTGCAATGGCGAACCAATTTTTCAACGGCGCGTTTTTATGAATGGGTGATTGTAGCAGTGATTGCTTTATCAACGTTAATATTGTTACGCAGTCCGTCACGCCTGATTAGCGCGATTTGTCTTGGTGTGATTGGATTCACCGTCGCTTTGGTTTTTGTGCTTTACAGTGCCCCGGACCTGGCCATCACCCAGGTTTTGGTTGAGACTCTGACGGTCATTTTGTTTGTATCCGTCGTCTATCATCTGCCCGGTTACAAAAATTTGCTGTCTCCCGGGATAAAATGGTTTAATGTTTTATTGTCGGTGGCTTTTGGCGGACTTATGACCTTGCTGACTTTGAAGGCGTCAAACGTTCAACTGGGAGAAACGATTTCCTGGTTTTTTACCGAGAACAGCCTGACGCAGGGATTCGGTAAAAATGTGGTTAATGTTGTCCTGGTTGATTTCAGAGCGTTGGATACCCTGGGAGAAATTGTCGTGCTGACCATTGCCGCCATTGGAGTGGTGGCTTTATTACGCTTAAAACCCAACTCTGAAAGGAAACAATGAACTCGACGATTTTAAAAATCGCAGCAAAACCGATTGCGATCCTGCAGTTGCTGCTTTCGATTTATCTTTTGCTTAAGGGACATAATGAACCTGGTGGTGGATTTATCGGGGGGCTAATTGCCGCATCCGCATTTATCCTAATCGCCATGGCTTTCAGAGTTGAAGCTGCTTTAGCCTGGATGAAAGCACCCCCTTTATTCTGGACGGGAATTGGGTTATTGCTTTCGGTTTCCAGCGGCATGACAGCATGGATAGTGGGAAAGCCATTCTTAACAGGTGTTTGGGGATGGGAAATCCGGATACCCATCTTTGGAAAACTGAAGTTCGGTACCCCTTTGTTCTTTGATATCGGTGTCTATCTGGTTGTTGTCGGTATTGCAACCATGATTGTTTTTTCGCTGTTGGAAATGGAGGAAGCCTAATGGAAAGCCTATTAAGTCTTACAATCGGTCTGCTTTACGCAGCAGGATTATACCTGATTCTTGAAAGAAGCCTGGTCAGGTTGATTTTTGGCATTTTGCTTTGGAGCCAGGCAACCAATTTACTGGTTTTCACCGCAGCTGGTTTGATTGGTAAAAAACCACCGCTAATAGGAGAAAGCGGAGAACTGTCAAACTCGGCAGATCCTCTTCCGCAAGCTTTAATTCTAACGGCAATAGTCATCGGCTTTGGGGTAGTTTCTTTTACACTGGTTTTATCCAAAAAAGTCTACCAATGGGTTAAAACGGATGATCTTGAACGATTATACGAGGGACAGGAATAATGAATTTAATTTTGGTTTTACCCGTTGTCATACCTTTAGTTACAGGAATTGTTGGAATACTGGTTTTGCGGAGACCCGGTATTCAACGCTGGTTGAATCAAATAAGCTCTGTCTTGCAATTGCTGATATCTTTTGTTTTGCTGGACATGGTATTGAGTCGGGGAATTTTGTCCGTCCAACTGGGCAGTTGGTCTGCTCCTTTTGGTATCACCTTTGTAGCAGACCTGCTGAGCGCTTTGATGGTTGTAATTACCGGATTTGTAGGTTTTTTCATTGGTCTTTATTCCTTGTCACAGACTGACAAAAACGTCATTAGATTTGGTTTTTATCCGCTCATTCAATTTCTTTTGGCAGGTGTCTCCGGTGCTTGTTTAACCGGTGATTTTTTTAATCTGTTTGTATGGTTTGAGGTCATGTTGATGGCTTCGTTTGTTCTGATTGTTTTAGGAGGAGAAAAAAAACAGGTTGAAGGCGGTTTTAAATATGTTACAATAAACATAGTAGCATCCGTGTTGTTTTTAGCGGGCCTTGGGATCTTGTACGGTCAGGTGGGTTCATTGAATATGGCTGATGTGTCATTGAAACTGATGAAGGAAGATAACGCGGCTTTGGCACTAACTGCAGGAATGCTGTTAATGATTTCGTTTGGTATCAAAGCCGGGGCATTCCCTCTCTTTTTCTGGTTACCTGCATCATATCACACACCACAGCCCGTTATAACAGCCTTGTTTGCCGGGTTACTGACCAAAGTCGGCGTGTATGCTCTATTGCGGTCATTTACACTTGTGTTTACCCAGAATATTTCATTCACCCATTCGATCCTGCTTGTGGTATCTGTCCTGACAATGGTGAGTGGGGTTTTAGGAGCCGCATCTCAGTTTCACATTCGGAAAATATTGTCGTTTCACACTATCAGCCAGATTGGCTACATGTTGCTCGGGTTGGCACTGTTCACTTCCGCTGCAATATCGGCTGCGATCTTCTATATGTTTCACCATTTTCTGGTTAAAACAAATCTCTTTCTGGTAAGCGGCATTGTGAAAAGATACAAAGGAACAGAGGAGTTAAAAAAGATAGGTTCCCTTTATAAAACGAAACCCTGGTTAGCTTTATTCTTTTTAGTCAGTGCTTTTTCCCTGGTTGGAATTCCCCCGTTATCCGGTTTTTTTGCCAAGTTTGCGATTGTTAAAGCCAGCCTGGATGTTAATTTATACCTGATAGCAGGGATAGCCGCGGCTGTGGGTGTGTTAACCTTGTATTCCATGACCAAAATCTGGGCCGAGGCCTTTTGGAAAAAAGATCCTGGTGGTACGGAGACAGCTGAACACCAAGGCCTAACCGGAACACGGGTAATGTTCGTACCGGTAATCCTGTTAACTGTGATGACGATCGGCGTGGGGATGTTTCCATCCTTTCTTTTCCACATCACGGATGGAGCCGCAAATCAGCTTTTAAATCCTGAAATCTATATCAAGACTGTATTGGGAGAAGCTTATGTTCATAGTTTCCAGAATCCTTAAAATTTTGGGCTTTACCTGGTTTTACCTGGTGGAAATGATTCGCTCGAACCTCAGGGTTGCTTATGATGTTTTGACCCCGACACATAAAATGAAACCAGCTATTTTGGAGATTTCCTTGGATGTAAAAACGGATTGGGAAATCTTGTTATTCTCAAATCTGATGACTATGACGCCGGGTACCATGAGTTTTACTATCTCGGAAGATCGATCTAAACTATATGTGCATGCCATGTATGTGGATGATCCGGAAAAGCAGAAAAAGGAAATAAAGGAGAAGTTTGAAAACCGATTGTTGGAGATCTTCAGATGACTGCCTTGGAATGGATGGTAAATCTTGGATATACATTACTCCTGCTGGCCCTGATCTGTGCCATGTATCGCCTGATCAAGGGACCCGGACTACTTGACCGTGTCGTAGCCTTGGATCTGGTGGCTATGGTTATCGCAGGATTTATCACAGTTTATGCGATAGAATCAAAACTATCCGTGTTCCTTGATGTGGTCATGGTTTTGGCCATGGTGGTGTTTTTTGGAACCGTTGCGTTTGGACGTTATCTCGAAAAAAAAATTGACGGAGGAGATTAGCTTGATTAGCGGATTATTTATCATTATCGGTACCTTTTTTATCCTGATTGCCGGAATTGGACTGGTTCGTTTCCCGGATATCTATACCAGGATGCATGCCGTTTCCAAATCGATGACCTTGGGAATAGGCTCGGTTCTGTTAGCTGCGGTGATTGAATTTGCCAGCTTGAGCGTGGGGATTAAATCGATGCTGACCATACTGTTCCTTTATCTGACCATACCTGTCGGGTCCCAGGTCATCAGTTTGGTTGCCTACCGCAGAAATGAGTCATTATGGGATCAAACCATTATTGATGAATATGGTTCGGGAACAGCGAAGAATAAAAAACCTGCCCGGGATGAACTCTAGATGAAGAATAAGGATAACCCGGGAGTAATTTTAAAATGGTTGCAGGGTGTGCAGAACCTTTACGTGAAGTCTGTAAAACTACCTGAGATGTCAAAACAAAGGACTTTAGAGTTCATTAACCAAACCACAGTTGCCAATCTCAGTAATGTCAGACTGATAGCTGTACTGCTAATTCTGGAAGATATCCTTTTGTTGACCATCGTCGGGCTACTCAGTATTCGCGGATTAAGTGAGGAGTTCTCTACCTTAGTTCAAATCTCTTGGACCAATACCATTATTTTCGTGCCGATTGCAGTTATAATACTTCTGTTTATAAAAGTCCCCGGAAGGAATGAGATATCTGCAAAACACAATGTCATCGACAATCTTATAATCTCTGTTATCTTCGCAGGTGTTTTGATATCGTGCCTTTGGACAGGAGATTCGACTTTCTACCTGGTGGCGGTTCTGCTGTTTTCCCTAGTGATTTCAAAGCCGGTCAACATCATGTCTGCCTTTTACCTGGTATTTTTGCTTTTATACGGCCTCGGCATGATGGCAATGAATTGGCAAACGGACAGAATAGTGTCGAACCTGGCCGAATCTTTAAGAATTACAGCCATAGGCTTTCTGATATTCTGGATCAGGTTACGGAACAACATGTTGATTTTTCAAAGGGAAAAGCTGATAAACAGCCAAAACGCGGAATTGATGAAAGCCAACAGCATTCTAAGGGACTTGTCATTACTTGATCCCCTGACCCAGATTCCAAACCGTCGCAGCTTTGAAAGACATTTGGCAGTGGAATGGAAAAGAGCGGCGAGGGAGGGCATACCCTTGAGCGTTCTATTGATAGATATTGACTATTTTAAAAACTATAATGATTGCTATGGACACTTGACAGGGGATAATTGTCTGAACACCGTAGCCTCGGCCCTTCAAAAGTGTATCGGGAGGGTGGGCGATATGGTCGCTCGTTATGGGGGCGAAGAATTTGTTGTCATTCTTCCCAATAATGATACCAAAGGTGCCATTGCATTTGCGGAAAAGCTAAGAAAAGTTATCTCGGACCTGAACATACCACATGAACTATCACCATTAGGTTACGTCAGTATCAGCATTGGGGCTGTATCGTTAAGGCCCGACAAGCAATCCACTTCGTCTGTCTTACTGGAAGCCGCCGATAAGGCCCTTTATCTGGCAAAAGGAAATGGCCGCAACCAGGTTCAATCTGCATTAAATATTTAACCACAACCTCATCTATTCAATTAACGCTTTCAGCGTTAAGCGCAATTCATTGTTGTTATATTGGAAAGTAATTTAGCCCTTATGAGGATTCGCCCCGCCACTTTCCTCCTTTTGCGCTTTCTGCTCCTCAAGGTCAATCTCCCAGAGAAGCTGGGCCAGGGTTTGGACGTTTGGTTTTACTTCTTCATATTCTTTCTGGCCATTGGGAGTCCGCCGTTTCACCTTATTGGTCCATAGTAACCGGGTAAGGTTTCTGATATTCCCTTTAACACTTCTTCGTTTTCTGTCTGCCTTGGTTTTAGCCTTGTTACTCTCGGCTATGGCCCTGAAGAATCCTGATACATTAAAGAGTTTGGTAATCTTTTCAAAGGTTCGCTGGTTGAAAATTGAAAGGGCCACAATCAACCTGGGAAATCCCGCACTGACGATTACATCCGGTTTGTCTTTTTCTATGGCAACAATAAAGGCCCTGGTCAGGGTTTTCATTTCGCTGGTGCCAAGTATTTTCGGGGCGACCACCTTGTACTGCTCTTTCATGTTTTCATACATGCCGGAGCCGTCCATAAACCCGGGTGCCACAACCGAAGCTGATACCTTTACTCCCTGGTCTTGAAGCGATTGACGCAAGGCCTTGGTGAATCCGATAATTCCGGCTTTGGTTGTTGCATAAACCTCATTGTATGCCATTGGCAGGTAGCCGGTTCCCGAGCTAATATTAACAATATGGCCCCGGTTTTGTTTGATCATGTGTTTTAAAACCAGATGAGACAGATTGAGCGTTCCTTTTAAATTAATGTCGATAGCGGCGTTGATCTCATTGCGCGTGGTATCTCCGAACCAAAGAGTGTTTTCAATACCGGCGTTGTTGACAAGAATATCTATGGAGCCAAATTGCGTTACGGTCTCCAACACCAAGGTTTCCAATTCATGCTGTTTGCTGATGTCCGTGGGAATCGCAATGATTTTGATGTCATATTTTGCAAGCAGGTATGCTTTTACTTTTTCCAGGTTGGTTTTACTTCTGGCCGCCAGGGAAAGATCTACCCCTTTTTTCGCCAGTTCCTCCGCAATATGGACTCCTAAACCGGTTGATGCTCCGGTCACGATAGCTTTTTGTCCCTGTTTTAGTTTCATGTTTTTTCCCTTGTCTATTTGTCACTCGTCAGAGAAATGATTTTTCTTTATTGTTAGATAGCGCAAAACCTTTAAAACGACACGATGCTATTTTTATTAACTGATGGGTAATTCCAATTACCGGACGTGAGATCATAGAAGCTCGATTTGCTAGTGTCAAGGAGTGGAGAGCCGATTTTGGGACATCATAATCTGTATCCTTTAATCCACAAGCGTTTTCCATTGGAATAATTTTAAATTATGGTTTATAACCACTTTACATCTTTTGGGGTTGTTTTAAAAAGCAAATATGAGTAGACAATGACCAACAATTTAGAAGATCTGATCAAAAGAGCTGCGTCTGATATTATTAATGCCGGTCATACTGTTGCTTTGACAGGAGCCGGTTTCTCCACTGAATCGGGAATTCCGGATTTCAGAGGCCCGGATGGATTGTGGACTAAAAATCCCGAACTTGAATTGAAAGCATACCAGGCTTTCAAGGATTTTCAGCGTGATCCCAAACAGTTTTGGATCGACCTGTTGGATGAACCTGTAAAGATATTGCAAGAATGGGGAGACGCCGAACCCAATCCGGGGCATTTGGCACTGGTCGAACTGGAGAAAAAAAAGAGGTTAAAAAGGATATTGACTCAAAATATCGATAACCTTCACCAAAAAGCCGGATCGAAAAAGGTAGTGGACTACCATGGCAACATCTTTAAATTACGATGTCTGGCTTGCGGTAAACGCTATCCAATCGAGAAATTCAATCTGGATCGACTGAGAGAAAAGGAACAGTTGCCGCCACGATGCAAATCCTGCGGTGATCCTTTAAAACCTGATGTGGTTTATTTTGGAGAACCGATTCCCGCGGATGTCTCTTCGGTAAGTCACGAAGAAGCTATCAAATGTGATTTGATGCTGGTATGTGGTACTTCTGCCGTGGTATTTCCTTTTGCCGAACTGCCGCTGATTGCTTCCAGAAAAAAAAGGTCCACCCTGGATACCTTTCTGTCCTTTGGTTTGAGTATTCATACCCCGGCAAAAATTGTAGAAATTAATTCAGATCCAACCCCGTTGACTAAAGAAGGTATTTCCGATTACCTGATCCCGGGAAAAACGGGCGAAATCCTCCCTCGAATTGTCGAATCCATTAAAACAATGGTTTGAAAGACCCTATTTTTATCGAAAACTCTTCAGTTTTATACGAACGCGGTTTTGGTTTAGAAATTTGCTTTTTCGGTAAACTTGTACCATTATCCTATTCAAAACATCTTCTTATAAAAGTAATGAAATCATAAGTGGAATCACCCCGAATTCAAGCCTGTCCCCGATCTGTTTAATAGATTAATCATAAAAAACTACATTGTTTGAGATTGAATATGCTAACATAATCATACCGTGTGAAAAAATCACGGGATTTTTTATTTTCAAAATTGGGGAGATTTCCGTTTTGGTGGATACCCGGAGGTGATAGTAAAAAACATTAAATCAAACAGGAGGATGATATGAAGATTCATTTCAGGTTTACCAGAGTTCTTGCAATCGTCGCAATCCTAATATTGATCGGAGGCTATTCAAATACCAATGCAAGTTCTGCGAAGGTAAAAAAAAAGCTGATTAACCTCACCAACCAGAGCCAAAACACCTCTGGGAAAACAAAAAAGTTCATCATTGCCAAATTGATTCCTCAAATTACAAATTCTGTGATTGTTTCGGCTGTTAAGGCACAAAACAGTAAAAGAGTTACTCTGGCTGAAATAAAAAAAATCGACCAGGAATGGAAAGATGCGGAAGAGGAGTTGGAAATCCATAATCAAATGCTGACCGGAAAATGTGCTGATGAGGTTAGGAACCTTGTCGGAAAACTGGTTGCTGTCGGCGAAACTTTTGTAACCGATAACCAAGGGGCGAACGTATGTCAAAATGAGCTTACCGGCGATTACTGGCAAGGTGATGAAGCAAAGTGGAAAAATTCTTTTAACGGCGGAAAGGGTGGAATTGATATCGGGGTTGAGAAACTGGACCGTTCATCAAATATGGTCTTACAACAAGTATCTTTGCCTGTTGTGGATAAAGACGGAAAAGTTATCGGAGCGATAACCTATGGTGTAATGACACATAGACTGTAAATAAAACGGATATGACATTAGGAGAACTTGATGAGTATTAAATATAAAATAGGATTGCTTGTTATTATTCCCGTGATAGGCTTGATTTTGCTGTTATCTATCGGCTGGCAGAGCATCTCTGTCGTCAATAAAGACAGAAAACTCTTTTTTGACGATGCTTTTTCACCCATTGTCAACGAAGAGATTCCTGAATTAATTGAAGCAAAAAAGAGTATAATACTTATCCTGAACGCAGATCGAGACGCTCATCAGGCATTGATTGCCGAAAGACTGGCGATTATCACGGCGCTTGATGAAACAGATGAAGACTATCAAAAAGCCGTCGCTGAACACAAGGAAAATATAAAGCAGGTTGAAGAGAGGATGGCAAATGCCTCAAAAAAGTTTAGAACTGATGAAATGAGATCGCTTTATATAAAGTTTCAGGAGGATTTTGTTAAATGGACAGAAAAATCTCAAAAGGTGGTTGATTATTCGAATGATCCCTCAAAAATGAGATTTGCGCCTAAAATAAGCAACGGATCCGGTAAAGTGGCTTTTGATACGATGAGAGATCACCTTGATAAGCTTGGAGAGTTGAATGAGGCTCATATCAGTGAACTTTTGGAACTAGTTAACAGCAAGAAAGATACAGCGATTGAGGTCAATCTTGATTTGGAATCCAACGCGGATCAAACACAACTCTTTTTTATCATCGTAGTTTTCTGTTTCACTGTTTTGACAATAATGCTGGGAGTATTCATCGCATTAAAAATAACTGTTCCCTTGGAGCAGCTACAAAATCAAGTTCTTAAGGTTGAAGAGACCGGTGATTTCTCAAACCGTGCAATGATTAATAGCAAAGATGAAATCGGAAAAACGTCAAATGCGTACAACAAGCTTTTGGATTCGGTCCAGAGTGCGATATCAGAAGTCTCGGACGTAATAAACCTGATGGCAAAAGGTGACTTCAGCAAGAGGGTTGAAGGAATCGAAAAAGGGGATCTGGTACGCTTGAAAACGGATACAAACAAATCTCTTGATATGTTGAGTAAAGTGGTTTTGGAGGTTATCAACACCAGTCAGCAGGTCAAAATCGGTTCGCTTGAATTATCTGCCTCATCCCAGTCATTGGCTAACGGGACCACACAGCAGGCAGCAAGCCTGGAAGAAGCGTCTTCTTCCATGAATGAAGTGGATACCCAAACTCATACAAACAATCAAATTGCATCAGAAGCGCTGAAACTGACAAATCATGCGACAGAAGTCGTTACAAAAGCCAATGAGCAGATGCATCAAATGTTGGATTCCATTAATGAGATTAACAATACCAGCGCCGATGTCTCTAAAATAATCAAGGTAATTGATGAAATCGCTTTTCAAACGAATTTACTTGCTCTAAATGCCGCTGTTGAAGCTGCAAGAGCGGGCAAGTATGGGAAGGGTTTTGCTGTTGTCGCCGAAGAAGTAAGAAACCTTGCAGCCAGAAGTGCCGAAGCAGCAAAAAACAGTACAGAATTGATCGAGAACTCCGGAAAAGAAGTGGAAAAAGGAGTGGGGACTGCCGGCAAAACAGCTGAAGTACTAAATGAGATCAATGACATAGTTAAGAAAGTCAGTGAAATGGTTAAAAATATCTCATCGGCTTCAAAAGAGCAAACACTAAGCATAGAAGAGATAAACAAAGGGTTGGGTCAGGTGAACAATGTGGTCCAGCAGAATTCTTCAATATCAGAGCAGACAGCCTCGGCTGCTGATGAACTCACGGCACAAGCCAACAGTCTTCAGGAAATAACATCGGTTTTCATTATTGATAAAAGTATTTACGAAACCCCTGAAACCATAACCGGAGAATTAGAGTTGAAAACCGAAGAGAGGAAGGAGGAAAGCTTTGGACAAGCAATATCATCAGCTACACCCAAATTGGAACCTCCCCGTCCAAAAACGATAATCTCAGAAACCGAAGGATTCTAGATCCTTACATTGTGTTCGTGACGGGATGGTGCTTTAGTGTGATAGCGCCTTGATTCTGTTGTCGAATTCAATGATGGCTTCTTCAAAATGATCTTTGCCGAGGAGTTTGTCACTATTAAACTCCTCGATATTAACAGCTTCCATCTCCATTTCACCGGCCAGAACCTGAATACTTTTTACAATTCTTTCTTTTTCTGCATTTTTGGCACCTCGCAGCTTCATATCCCGCAATCTCAGAAGCATCGATCGCAAAGTCTCATTTCTCCATGATTTGAGTTCCTTGAAAAGCGGGACCGGCGGACAGGGTTTGATAAAATAGGGGGAGTCTTTTTTTCTTTGCTGGGGAAGTGAATCACCTTTATCTTTCAATGCATCGACAACATAAGGAAAATTGGAATCGAAATAATGGTGGTAGCCCACAATCATGCTATAGAGTCGGTAAGGTTCTTCCTTGCCTTCAATTGATTTACGCGCGTCATAAGCTGTGGCATTATGGGTAGCTATGGCTGTCCCGCTCATGGATTTTTTATCCAAGGTTTTATCGTCGTTTAGCCAGTTTTCCAGTTTTTTCAACTCAGTTTTGATACTTGTTTTTTTGACCAGTTGATTGAATACCGTGACGATTTGATGTTCAAGGGATGAAGCCATCATGGTTCGGCTATCCTTGCTGCCGGAAATACTCAGTTTGTCAAAGAGCTTTGATAGTTTTTCTTTAATATCTTCAACGGCCTTTAGCTTTGAATAGTTTCGATAAAAATTAGTATTGTCCCACTCTTTTTGATTTGGAAATGAAATCAGAACGGAATCAAAGATTAGTTGGTAGACAAGTTTATCAATTTTGTAATCGGGACTCGCTTCTTCCGGCTTTTGATCTTTTGCTGCTGGGGTGACGGTCTCGACAGGCGTACTTGCAGTTTCCGGCTGCACCTCCTCCGCTTTTTGTTCACTGAAATCGTCCTTCAGGATTTTAAAACCGTCATCTTCCGAATAGATTAGAAACAAATCTTTACCCGATTCTGCTTTAATGTGATAAGTGAGATATTTTTTACCTTCAATAATCTCGGGAGGTGTTTCTACTTGCTCGGAAATATGGGAGACAATCTGTTCCAGAGAATCTCTCTCAGGTTCGCAATTATAGTAGCCGATATATATTTCTCCTGAATTATGGCTCAGTATCTCCTCCATGATATAGCTATCTTCCCGGATGATGTCTTTTGCCTTTTCAACAAAGGCAACCCTTTCCTCAAATCCCTGGTAGTCATCATTCAGTTTGTTTTTGTTTTGTAATGCCTCTTTTCTTTTTTTCTCTTCGGCCACCAACATAGTTTCGTATTTTTGCCTGACCCCGCTGGTATCTACATTAATTATTGCTGTGCCACCGCCAACGAATTTTGGAGAAGGGTTGCTTGACAGCCCTTCGATTAACTCTTCCAATTTGGCGATTTTGCTGTCAATGATTCCCAAATCGTGACAGCGCTCTGCTTTGAATTCCTTGGATGGCTCCGTAATTTGCCAAACGGGAGAGTTTTCAGGTACATTCATAAGTTTTTTTAAATTTTTATCCGGTTAACAATCATGAGTAATCAATCATCGCTAAAAATAGTGATTGTTGTTTGCGATAGTATACAACATTTGGAGAGGATCTGAAAAGATTTTGTAAATCCTGAGTCCGTATCGTTCCTTGTCTAATTACATTTTTTCAATAACTGACAATCAAAACTTTTTCATCAATTTTTTTGCCGGTCGCTGGTCATGATTTACCGCCATATTTTATCTACATTTGGTCAACCGGCGAACCAGCTTCACCGGCTTTTGTGTGAAAGCTCCGATAATGCCCATGCAAGCAGTTTAACAGGAACAAGTCTATTATTTTAAGGTTGGTGAATCCGTATTTTTGATTTATCTTGTAGTCAGTAATAGCAACTTGCCATTTCAAAACCAGCTTTCGATTCATGAAACCGGAAGAGTGACTGATACTAGCTTTTATTGGTATGGTTTTAACTAGTTTTCGTTCAGACACTAATTAGTCGAACGATATGAACTATTAAAAAAATGGAAACCGGATCAATCATTGATGCAAGGGCCCTGGCAGTCGGAGAACGCGTTTTTATCCGCAAACCCGGGATTGCTGA
>JANQLH010000461.1 GCA_028280735.1 SAR324 cluster bacterium
GGTCGAATAAAGCCTCCTCGCAGAATGACGGACTGCATGACTTCGGGAACACCTGAACGTTTGGCTTCCCTGGCCAGGAAATGGAGCAGCGGACCCACAATAAGACCCCCTAAGGCAGGAATGATTATTCTCAAATACCAGGGAGTGTTTCTTACGTTTTCAAGGAAACTTCCACCTCCCCAAAATGCAAGTTCGGAAATCTCCTTGATCATTGCCCGGATCAGCAAGGTTCCAAAACCGGCCAAAGCACCAATAACCAAGGCTGCGATTATTACAAAAATCTGTTCGGTGAGAATGATTCGTTCTAATAAACCAGACAATCGTTTTTTCACGGCTTCAGCAATAGATCTTTTTTCTGATGGTAAGTGATTGATCCAAAAAAGGGATGACCATAGTTTATACAATTTTTAAAAGAGTTGCATACCAATAAGATAACGAAATTTTTGAAAGGATCGAATTAAATGGGAATAATTAAACCGATCATCATAATCCCGGAATCGAATCTTTTTTTCGGAATAATTGAGCTAATTTGATTTAAGGCAATTTCATGAGAAAAGTCAGGGTATATCTAAGGGAGTGGAACAAGGATAAACTACCTTGTCCAAAGAATTTGTAACTTTTATTTAATGTTAACGATCGGAAAACGGAAAAAAATAGTAGAATTATCTCCTTTTTTTTGCACTTTTTTGATAATAAGCACACTTTGAGTCATGACAAACACTTCGTTTAGTTGTATTTTTTTAAGGTGAAGTCTATTCCCTTAAGAATCTCATCGTAACAGATCGACTCAAGCACAAACAGCACGTCGCGTATAGGAAGAGAGACAGTATGAAAACTCTTGGGATAAACATTGGATCAGCAAGCGTTAAGGTAGTTCTGCTTGAAAATGATGAACTGGTCTTAAACAAGGTCCTGGATCATGAAGGAAGTTTCCAGGATACCTTAATGCAAATTCTTATCGACAACCGGGTACCGGCTGGAATTAAAACACTCGTAACCGGTACTGGCGGACGTTATCTTCTCCAAACCAATAGCGTGATCGAATCGATATGCATTGAAGAATCATTAAAACAGTTTGATTTTAATGTCGACGCTGTGGTATCGCTTGGTGGCGAAGACTTTGTGGTCTATACCATCGATCATGACGGCAAAATCATTACCAGTCATTCCGGGAACAAATGTGCATCAGGAACAGGAGAGTTCTTTAAACAACAACTTGGTCGCATGGATTTAACCCTAAACCAGGGGTTGGAGATTCCCAACAGCTGTCAGGTTCATCCCCTGTCCTCCCGTTGTTCCGTTTTCATGAAAAGTGATTGTACTCATAAAATGAATAAGGGAGAGGCGACTAAAGGTGATATTGTTTTATCCCTGAGCGATGTGATGGCAACAAAAGTGGTAGACTTCCTTAAGCGGGCAAAGATTAAGGAAGGCAAGGTGTTGCTGGCCGGCGGAGTGACAAGAAATCCGTTTATTATTGAATTTATTAAAGAAAAGTTACCGGAAATAGATTTTGTGGTACCGGATGAAGCTTCGTATTTCGAGGCTTTCGGGGCTGCTTTACTAGCCAAAGCTTCAGGAAGCCCCCTTCCCAAGTTGGATGACTTGTTTAAGCCAAATAAAATTGATTTTGGCAGATACGACACATTACGATCAGCTGAAGACAAGGTTCAGTATCTGGAATCAAAACACGGGAAAGTGGTTTCCGGTCGAGAATACATCCTTGGCGTGGACGGGGGATCAACCACAACCAAGGTTGCTTTGATAGACATGGAAACGAATGAGATCGTGGCATCACATTACGGCCGAACTCACGGTGATCCGGTCAAGGCTCTTAAAAACTGCCTGATAGAACTGCGCGAGCAGATCAAAAAAGAGATTGGTGACGAAAACATTAAAATCACCCTTGCATCCACCACCGGGTCTTCCCGGGAAATATTGGGTGTATTCCTCGAAACATCGGCCGTTTACAACGAGATTATCGCTCATGCATACGGCACCACCTATTTTCATGAGGATGTAGACACAATATTTGAAATAGGCGGGCAGGATGCCAAGTATGTTTTGCTGAAGAACAAGGTTCCCATTGACTATGCCATGAACGAAGCCTGTTCGGCAGGAACCGGATCATTTCTTGAAGAATCTGCCTCTGGTGATTTGAATATTGCTCATGCCTGGGAAATCGGAGACATAGCGATTCAAGCGGAAAGCCCCCTGAAATTTGGTGAGCATTGCTCGGCTTTTATCAATTCAGACATCAGAAAGGCTATCCAGCTTGGAGCCTCCCGGGAAGATATTACGGCAGGTATTGTGACATCGGTGGTTTCCAACTACCTGAACAGGGTGGTGGGAAATCGAACCTTGGGGAATAACATCCTTCTCCAGGGTGGGGTTGCCAAGAACAAATCGGTGCCGCTTGCCTTTGCCATGCTGTTGGATCGAAGCATTACGATTCCTCCTGATCCGGAATTACTGGGATGCTTTGGTGTCGGGTTGCTGGCAAAAGAAAAACTTGAAAAAGGTCTGATAGCAACAAGTGAGTTTGATATCGATAAAATTCTCGATACACATATTATTTACAAAAAAGTGGTCACCTGTAAGCAGTGTGAAAACTATTGCCCCATTCAGGTAATGGAAGTTAACAATAGCCGTTACATGTTCGGTGGTCGCTGCGACAGATACACCAATAAAAGGAAGAAGAAAGTTCTCGATGAATCCAAGGTTTTTAACTATATCGAGGTTCGTGATGACATGCTGTTCAAGGAATTTGCACCGGATGTCTCAACTTTTAAGAAAAAGAAAGATTTTGTGGTCGGTATTCCCAAGGCGTTTTCCGTCTACACATTGTGGCCGCTTTATTCATGGTTTTTTCATGAACTGGGTGTTGAGGTGAAGCTTTCCGAGGATATCTGTCATGAAGGGATTGCGCGCACCGAAGGTGCGTATTGCTTTCCTGCCGAAATTGCACATGGGGCTATGCAGGATATCGTTAACATCGGCACCGATTACATTTTTGTGCCTCACTTCCGGGACCTGGAAAGCTACGAGGATCATGGTCATTCAAACTTCTGCCCGATTACTCAATCACTGCCCTATTATATCGAAAAAGCTTTTCCTGAGGTTGAAAAAAGCAAGTTCCTGAATCCAATCATCAGTTTTAACTATGGTTTGTCCAAAGCCAAACAGGCATTTATCGAAATGGGCGAGCAGATGGATGTTTCCAGAGCCGACACGATAAAAGCTTTTGAAGTTGCTTACGAAAGGCAACAGGCATTTTGGAAACGTTATCGTGAAGTAGGTGTCGAAGCACTGGAACGCGCAAGAAAATCGGAACAGCCGGTGATTGCGTTGTTGGGAAGGCCCTACAATGCGTTTACCAGGGACGCGAATATGGGAATTCCCCTTAAGTTTACCAGTCGGGGATACTCCATTATACCGTACGACATGTTGCCGTTTGAAGATGAAAAGATTTTTGACAACATGTACTGGTATTACGGCCAGCAGGACATGAAAGCCAGCGTGATGATCAAAAACGAGGACAATATTTATATCACCTTCATTTCAAATTTCTCTTGTGCACCGGATTCCTTTATTCTTCATTATTTAAAATGGATTATGGGCTCAAAACCGTTCCTTAGTCTGGAACTGGATTCCCATTCCGCTGATGCCGGAATCGATACCAGAATTGAAGCTTTTCTGGATATCATTGAAGGATATCGTTCAAAATTTGCCGAGAGCAGAAAAGAACGGTTTGATAACGGACTTCGCTTTATCAATAACGGCAAGGATAAAATCCATTTGATGAATGTGAAGAGCAATGAACGAATCGAGATTTTTAATAATAAGAAGGCTAAACTGCTCTTATCCAACATGGGTCGGTTGTCAACGGAGTTTGTAGCGGCCACTCTGCAGCAAGTCGGTATCA
>JANQLH010000088.1 GCA_028280735.1 SAR324 cluster bacterium
TTTGAACGGCAGCTTGACCAACTGAAAAAGCAAGCGGTCCTGGGCAAAATCAACGGGGCTGTTGGTAATTTCAACGCCCATCTGGTCAGTTACCCGGAAATAGACTGGCGTTCCTTTGCAAAAACTTTTGTTGAATCACTCGGGTTAGACTACAATCCCCACACCACACAGATCGAGCCACATGATTACATGGCGGAAATCTTCCATCAGTTTGTCAGGTTTAATACTATCCTGTTGGATTTTAACAGGGATATCTGGTCGTACATCGCCTGGGAGGCTTTTACCCAAATTCCGGTGAAAGGCCAGGTTGGAAGCAGCACCATGCCACATAAGATAAACCCGATCGACTTTGAAAACTCGGAAGGAAACCTGGGTATCGCCAACGCGGTCTTCGAACATCTGGCCGCCAAACTTCCTGTTTCCCGATGGCAGAGGGATCTTTCCGACAGTACGGTTTTAAGAAATACAGGCGTCGGCTTCGGTTATTCCCTAATAGCCTATAAGGCTACTTTGAAGGGCATGAGCAAATTAGCTGTTAATCAGGAAAAACTGAAAACCGAGTTGGAAGATGCCTGGTTGCTGTTGGGAGAAGCTTTTCAAACGGTGATGCGCAGATACAACATCCCTGAACCATATGAAAAATTAAAAGCACTAACCAGGGGAAAGGAGGTGGATCAAAAGATCATGAGTGAGTTTATTGATTCCCTGGATTTGCCGGACGCGGTTAAAGCCGAGTTAAAGCAACTGACGCCGTTAAACTACCTGGGGCACGCTCGTGACTTTTAGCCAAAGCCCGGAAATCACCGGGCAATATCAAGGTATTTGAACTTCACCCGCTGTTTTAAAAGGCAATTCATATATTATTGCATCTCTCACAATCAAGTATGCCGTTGTTAAAATCTGACTACAATTATCAACTGCCGGATTCGTTAATCGCAACTCATCCGGCAGAACGCAGGGAAAACGCCCGAATGATGGTATTGAACCGGTCAAACCGGACACTGGCTCATCGTAATGTTTACGACTTCCCGGAGCTTCTGGAGCCCGGTTCAGTGCTGGTGATTAACGATTCCCGTGTGATTCCGGCCCGTTTACCGGGCAAAAGGCTTAGCGGAGCAATAATCGAAGCCTTGCTGATAGAAAATGTGGGTGGGAATCAATGGCGTTGCAAAATCAAAAACTCTGCGAAAATCAAACCCGGGGAAACTCTTGCATTCTGCAATGAAAGCCTACTGGCTAATCTTGTCGAAAAAGTGGACGGGGGTGAATGCATTATCGATTTTCAGGAATCAAGTGATGTTTTAAAAAAACTTGAACAAGTGGGTTATGCTCCCCTGCCTCCCTATATTCACAAAATGCGGAGTGACAACAATAACAGGGAAGAAGACATCACCAGGTATCAAACTGTCTATGCAGACAATTATGGATCTATTGCAGCCCCGACGGCCGGTTTACACTTCACCCCGGGGCTTCTTGATTCTATCCGTGAGAAAGGCGTGGAAATCGTATCAGTCACGCTGCACGTGGGATTGGGAACTTTTGAGCCAATTCGGGAGAATGACGTTTCAAAACATTCCATGCATGAAGAAAAGTTTGAAATCTCTCGGGAAACAGCGGAGACCATACTCAAAGCAAAAGCAGAAAAGAGGCCGGTTGTTGCGGTAGGTACTACAACAACGCGAAGTCTTGAATCGGCCTGGAAAGACGGGAAGCTTAAAACAGGAAAACAAAGTACCGAATTATTCATTTATCCGCCTTATCAGTACAAGGTGGTAGATAATCTGCTGACTAACTTCCATTTACCGGAATCCACTTTGTTGATGCTGGTTTCGGCCTTGACCGGAAAAGATTTCCTATTTAACGCATACAACGAAGCCGTAGCCGGGGAATACCGGTTTTTTAGTTTCGGTGATTGTATGTATATCCAATAGTCGCCCGACTTTTGGATTAAATCCGTCCTCTTTTTTTGCCTTTTCTTTCGGTTAGCTTTAATAGAAAGAACAACGCAAAAATGATGCACCATAAATTGACAAATCCGCTTCGCAGAACGGTTACCATAGAGATCAGTTGCATCCCTCCGGGCAATCCAATCTGAAACCCCATGACTCCTAACTGTAAAAAAAATAAGGCTACCACAATGCTCAAGCGGTTGGCGTATTTGCTTTTTTGATAAGTCAAAACTCCTGCTGAGATCATCAAAATTACCAGGATACTGTCGGGCATGGGAAAAGCGTTCGTCAAACCGGAATAGATTTCTGGCTGCATCCATTTACTAAAACCTGACAAATAATAACCTGCCCAAAACAAAAGCAAAGCCGTAGCGGAAATGAAGTGAACGAAGATAATAATTTTGTACCGTTGTAGCAGTGTCTCATCCATTGTTTGTTGCGATTGGTAAATATAGAATATATGCAGGTGTGATGCTGATTTGCTTTAGAATAATTTATACCTTTGTTGAACATGCCAACACTGAACGATCGAAATCTCAGGCCAGGTTGAGCAAACGAGCCGCGTTGCCTCCCTTTAACATGGAAAGTTCATGATCATTTAGCCCGGATTGTTCAAGCTCCTCAAAGTATCGGCTGGGACTAATCAAGGGAAAATCGGAACCAAACAGGATTTTATCTGCTCCAACCAGATCCCTGGCCAGACCGTAAATTTCTTTTTGATACAGAAAAGGCGATGCTGCTGTATCAAAAAAAACATTTGTCAATTTTTCCTTAACCTCTTTCTTCATTAAACTATAAAAAAACAGACCCCCACCCCAATGAGCCAGAACAATAATATTATGCGGAAACGAGGAAATAATTTGATAGATACCGGAAAGTGAATCAGGAGCCTTGCCTGGATAATTATGGCCTACAGGTTCATTGGCATGGAACAGTATCGGTAAGTCCATCTTTGCACAAAGGTTCATCAGCGGGGTCAGTTTTTCTATCAAGTTCCGATCTATCGGTTTGGTATAACTGGCCAACTCCCCAACCCCGCTCAATCCTGCCTCAACACACCGAAGAGTCTCCCGTGTAGCGTCTTCGTAGCTCATATCAAAACAACATAAGCCGATTAACCGATCGGGATAGTTATTAACTGCGTCTATCACATAATTATTGTGATATTGAATCAATTTGGAGTCTCGCCAGGGGAAACCAAATACAACCGATTTATCAATACCTTGTTGTTCCATTGACTCAATAAGCTCCTTAGCCCCTATCATTTTGGAGCGGTTTGATTGATAAAGGAGTTCAAAAGCCGGTTCGTTAGGAAAAAAACTTTTTTTCCCCATGCGAATGTCTGAAGGAAAAATATGGGTGTGAAAGTCTACAATCATATGCGATTCGAAGGGATTTCGGTTGTGAATCCTGACAGCCTTATTTACAATTACCTGTAGAGAATACAACGGATTATAATAATTTGTAACAACAAACCCGATTGGTTATACTTAACTGTAGTATTAAACCAGGTATTGAACAATTGTGATGTTAATCTTTATATGATTTGAAAACAGGATTGCCAAGCTGCAGGTTTTCTCTACTTTAGCCGATATGGTTAACATGCTGAATATTCAAGGGCTTCAAACTATTCTAGAGAAAATGTAGATGATAAGAGGATTGAAAAGGAATTTGATCTTAAAAGCGTCCTCATTAAAGGAGATTTGACATGAGTACAACGGCCAGGGTTATTCTCAATATGAATTCGTTAACCAAGAAAGTTTCCTCTATGATTTATGGAGGATTCATCGAACACGTGGGTGAATGCATTCACAATGGCGTCTGGTCTTACGATACAAGTCAAATGCCTTTAATCGATCATCCCGATTTAGACCGCTTGCGTCGAGACGTCATGCATGCCCTGGTCAGTTTGAGACCTTCATTAGTCCGCTGGCCTGGAGGTTGCTATGCAGATGTCTACCACTGGAAAGATGGTGTTGGCCCGCGGGGGCAGCGGCAGATCGTAAAAAACAAATACTGGAAAACCTGGGGTGACAGATTGGTTGAGGATCTTGCAAAAGTCCCGGGCAAACGATTTGAGTTTGAGGGGGCCAGGGAATTCAGTGAGCGAATCGGGTATGACGTGCAAAATCAGTTCGGAACATTTGAATTCTTGTCCTTATGCGAAGAATTGATGGCATTACCCTATATCACTGTTAATTATGGCTCCGGTACACCTAAAGAGGCTGCCGATTGGGTAGAGTACTGTAATGGCAGCCCCAACACCGAATATGGCAGGCTTCGCGCAAATCACGGTAGACGACCTCCGTTCAATGTTCCGTTTTGGGGAATTGGCAACGAAATATACCTGGAAAACGAACCTGGATATGAAAAAGACCCGGCTAATTATGGAGTCCGTTATCAAGAGTTTGCTGAAAGTATGAAAGACAAGGACTCAAGTATTAAGCTCATAGGCTGTGGCTGGAATCAAAACAATTGGAATGAGGGATTTCTGGCAGAAGTTGATGAAGATTTCATTGACTATTTAAGCATTCATCAATACCTGCCATTTCCACCAAATCTTAATCAACTGGTTGAATCCCATCATCCGGAAAGCGAGCAGATTTACTACGCCATGATGTCTGCCCCGTTTGAAATCAAGAAACAGATACTCAAGGCCTGGAACAGCATCGTTAAACGCTTTGGTGCCAGACCAAGAACCAAGGTTGCCTTTGATGAATGGGGAATCTGGTATACGATCCGGGATCTGGTTAAGACCAATTACAACCTTCAGGACGGATTGTTTGCCGCATTGGTTCTGATGCTGTTTCAACGTTTTTCCGACATCTGTTCAATTGGCTTGTGGTCAACACTTGTTAACTCCCTGGGAATGATTCGAACAGACGATGAAGGATTGGTCTTAACCCCCGTTTATCACGTTTTCCAAATTTTCAAGGAACACACCTATTTAAACCTGGTGGAAAACCTGACGATCGAAACGGATCAGTTCAACGCAGACGGGTACGGTCAAATCGGAATGATATCCGGTAACCCGGTTATCGAGAGTTCCGCCACCGTTAGTGATGATGGTGGGAAAATCTCACTCCTGATGGTGAACAAGCATTATTCGGAAAGCGTTGATGTAGATTTAAATATCAAGGGATTTGTTTTCTTCCGTGTCGGAGAAATCATTGAATTAAGTGCCGATTCTCCATTCCGGTACAACAGTCCTGATAACCGTGATGCCGTATCCATAACTGAACGGAGCATTGATGACGTCAATGCTGAAATGTCCCTGACCTTAAAGCCTCACTCCATTACCGTTTTAAAACTGACCAAATTGGATCTCGGCCTGGGCATTTGAGTTTAACTTGCAAATAAAAATCCTATCGGCAGTGTTGGCAGCTTGCATTGACTTGTATAGACTGTAGCTTTCTTGCTCTTTGGAGTCCGACTCAACACCTACTCACGCCTTATCCTCAAAACAAAAATGAACATTGCATTTTTAGCCTCGCATGGTGGCAGTAACATGCAGGCCATTATTGATGCCGTTAAAAACGGCCAGTTAAAAGCCAACCCGGTAGTTGTGATTAGTAACAACTCAGAATCGAAGGCTTTGCAACGAGCTAAAAGCGAAGGCATACCACACTATCACCTTAGTGCCAAAACCCATTCGAATCCGGAAAGACTGGAACAGGCCATTTTGGACGTCTTGACTGATCATCAGACAGACCTGGTAATTCTGGCAGGTTACATGAAAAAAATCAGTAAACGGGTTTTGGATGTCTTTCAAGGCAAAATCCTCAATATTCACCCTGCGTTACTACCAAAATTCGGAGGACAGGGAATGTATGGAAGCCGTGTTCATGAAGCTGTCCTGGCTGCCGGGGAGAAAGAATCAGGCGTAACAGTCCACCTGGTAGATGAACACTATGACCATGGTGCTACACTGGCTCAGCGAAAAGTTCCGGTTTTGGATGGTGATACGGCTGATACTTTGGCAGAAAGAGTGCTCAAAGAGGAGCATAAAATTTATGCGGAAACCATTGGCAAAATAATAGCAGGAGAAATTAAACTTTAAGCGGTTGGCGGTTAGTGTAGTTTGCAAATATCGCTGTCAAGTCTTAGTTCATCTGTTTTAAATGTTTTAATCGTTAACACTGCTAAGCTGATAACTGTCCCTATCCCATCATTTTATCGTAGTATTTGCATGATCCAGTGTTTAGAATTTCGCGAATCAGACGTTCAGTTACCGGTCCAATGCCTTTTAACCGGGTAAAGCTTCCCTGGTATTCCCTGATCGGTTGTTTGAGCTGAGAAAGTGAATAAGCGCCGTAGCCGTAGGGTGAGGTTTCTCTTTTGAGCTTGAGCAGATAATCCAGTTGTTCAAGGATGATAACCACCCTGTCCGATTCATCAGTCACCGGTTTCCAATGTTGGATCGGTATTCTTTTAGGAATACCATGGTGGTCGGCAAGAGATTCAAACAAATGATTGATTTTATGGTAATACGCCTCACTGGTATAACCCCATTTTCCGGCATTGGCATAAAGGCATTTATATTCATTGATCAGCTCGGGATAGGAATTTTCCAGAGAGCTATAAAAGTATTCCTCCTGCCGACCCGGCTTTAAAGTCATTCCGCTGAATATTACAAAATCGACTTCTGCTTCTCTACATCGTGACAATGTTTCGTTCAAAACCTCCGGGGTGTCAGAAATGTATGGGATGACAGGCATTAAAAAAACACCGATAGCGATACCGCTTTTTTTCTTTATTTGTTTCAGCAGATCAAGCCTTGTAAGCGGATCAGCGACCCCAGGTTCAAATTGAGCACTGATTTGATTATCCATGGATGAAAAACTCATACTTATCAAGGCTTTGGACTTTTTATTGATCTTTTCCAGCAAATCGATATCTCTTTCGACCAATGTAGATTTGGTCAACACGTGCACGGGACGGTTAAATCTTTCCATTAGTACCAGTGCTCCGCGGGTCAGTTCATACCTTTTTTCAACGCTTTGATAACTATCCCCCACACCGCCACCGAACAATACGAATCCTTTTTTTACAGGCTTACGCTTTTTTGCCGGATCAAGCTCTTTTTCCAGCAGGTCCAAGGCATTGATTTTAACTGCCACATCCTTGCCAAATTCACCCTGCACGTTGTATTTCTCGGCTCTTCCATCGCAGTAGCTGCAATTATGCAAACATCCCCGATATAGATTCATACTATAACGCGCCACAAACCAGGAATCTGCCTTATTAAACTTGCGCAGGATCGATTTCGCTGTGATTTCTGTAACCGCCATTTTTAACTTTGTTAAGACATGATGATCAAATAAAACTAACCTACTCGTTTAGAAAGAGAAAGTGAATGTGAAACAATAGTCAATCCGGGAATGACACTGGCAACGAACGATTTAAACGGCTTATCACACCAAATAATTATAGTCGCCTTTGAGCGTGTTTCGATTATACAATAGCTTGTTCCGGGAACAATCTTGTCAGTTCAAATACAGCATGATTTTGCCTCTGACTAAGATTAAAGTACGACGACATTGAATAGACTAAAATTGCAAAATCATCTATTTGTGCTAAACTATGATCTACAAACGAACTCACGGTGGAATTAAGGCGCATTACTGCCATTATCCAGTGTCTGAACGAAAACCAGTTTAACCTATAACACTAAAAGCTTGAAAAGCAATTCTACGCTTCGACGTTCAGTGCTTTCAACATTCAGCGATCGGCTCTCAGCCGGTTTTTGCTTGTCATTGTTATGTTTTAAGCTGACAGCCCGTTAATCTTCAGGCTGAATTCCGGTATCCGACACAAGGCTCGACAAGGGCTTTGGGATTTTCATTCAGACACTATCAAAAAAGAGGGAACTGATGTTTAATTTGGATAAAGCTGATGATAAAAAGACGCAGCAGGAAATCATTCAGCAATCAATTGAAATTCTAAGCAAAAAACTTAATGAGACCGGGTCTATCCAAGTGGATCCTGAGATCGCCTTATCGTGGATCACTTCGGTTTTTGAAAATTCAGCTAAACTGAGTGAAGACAAAACTCTGGAAATAGACGCTCCCACTGCTCTTGAACTTCCACGAGATATCTCGGCATACACGATTCAGACTGTGATTCGCCTGTTAACCCAAAAAAGTGATCCGGAAGACAACGCCCTTTATTACTTGAGTGATGTCGGATCTGCACTTGGAGTCCAATCCGAAGAAATGCGCAATTTGCTGGACCGAGAATTCAATAAATTAAGGTATGAATTTACCATACAGCTGAAAAAGGAGCTGAATAATGACCAGTTGTATTGGTGCGCATTGATTTTAATGAAGATAATCTGTGCCGACGGACAAATACATCCGGCAGAAAAATCGTTTTTTGATATCATCGGTGAGTTGATCAAAGAGAGCGATTACTCTCTGGATTCAATCAAAAAAGCGGCTTTGGAACAATCAAACCTCCCTAAACTTAATCTAAACCCGAGTCCTGCAGAATCGATGCTAAAATATGTGGTAACCATTGCGATGTGTGACGGAGAGTACGTGGGACAGGAATCGGAATTCATAAAACAAGCGGCAGAGTCACTCGGTATCGAGCCCTCCCAGATCGATGCCGTCTTGCAACCTGTCGCTTCATCTTTTATGGTGTTGGAATCATTATTCCCGAGAAAGCAATAACATTTTCAGCTAGTTGCTATTTGTTGCGCTTGGTTCCGGAATAGGTAAAAGCTTTGGGAATCATTTTATAAAAACTCCCCTTATCAATACCAATTGGTTTTCCACAGGTACAATATATCTTGTCTTTTATCGCACCATGCCGGATATATGCTTTGTCAATCCGGGCCTTATGACAGCGCAAGACCTCTCCCGGACCTATTTTGTCATACCGCCAAATCTTGGTCTTACAAGCAGCACATTTTATCGTCAGCATCGGGATTTACAACTGAGAAATGAGAATAAATAGTGATTAGTTCTCAATACCAGTAGGTAATCAGGCAGGGGGAAGTCAAGAGTTCAAATCGTGTGAGCTGACCCTGCTTATTAATTGAAACAAATTTATGGAAAACAGATTTTACATCAATGCCGGTGAAACCATTAACCTGCTTTCTCTTTCATTTAATAAAAACATGTGCCTAAAACAGACGAAGAAAAGAAAAACTTTAATGACTAAATCTTGAATAATATTATGAATGGAACGCTTGTAAACTCCCTGGCGATTGTTGCAGGTAGTCTGCTGGGACTGCTATTTAAAAAAGGAATTCCGGAGACCTATAAACAAACCATCATGCAGGCGGTAAGTCTGGCTGTAATTCTGATTGGTATTCAAACAGCTCTTAAGTCGGATGATATCTTGATGGTTATACTCAGCCTTTCCGTCGGCAGCGTTTTAGGCGAATTCGCCAGAATCGAATATCGGCTGGAGTCCCTTGGTCAGTGGCTGGAAAACCGATTTTCAAATCAAGGAGGCTCTATTTCCAATGGATTTGTGACAGCAAGCCTGGTGTTTTGTGTCGGCTCAATGGCTATAGTGGGTTCCCTTGAAAGCGGATTAACCGGCAATCAGCAGACTCTTTACGCGAAATCAGCTTTGGATGGCATCACTTCAATTATCTTTGCTTCTACCTTGGGTGCGGGTGTTATTCTTTCTTCCGTTGCCGTCCTGCTCTACCAGGGAACTATCACCATTCTGGCTGTTTTTATCAAACCGTACCTAATACCGGAAGTCGTATCACAAATGTCATCCGTAGGTGGGGTTCTTATTGCGGCCATTGGAATTAACCTGCTGGGTCCGATCAAAATCAAGGTCGGAAATATGCTTCCGGCTGTTTTTATCCCCCTTATCTACTACGTTCTGCAGTCCATTTTCCAAAAAGCAGGGTAGGTTCTCATTCATTGGATAGTGAAGAGAACTGTCCAATCTCCTTGACTGACCCAAACACCTTTTCTATCATTAGCCCACTTTATAGTAATTTTACGATCGGACTGGAAAAGCAATGAGATCAGCCGGGAAAATTTCCCAAATAGAGGAACCACCAGGCCGGTCTTTCGAACTCACGGATTGCAATAAAACAACAATGAATGTTTTCACGGGACTTCACAAGGGATACCAACATTAAACAACATTTGAGATGATAAAGTTTTACGCGGTTTTTACCAGAAAGGAAGGAGCAGTCGAAGTTGAATTTCCGGATATAGACGGTTGTTACGCATATGGTTTTGATCTGGCGGACGCGTATAATATGGCTTGCGATAATTTGTACTGTTGTTTGTCCAACGTAAAACCGGAAAGGGTTGAGAATCCCTCGACTTATGAGGAATTAAGAATCCGGTTTCCCAGTGAAAACCAGGTTATTTTGCCGTTCCTGGTAGATTCCAAATACTGTCAGACTCTCTAAGCCACTACATGCTTCACTCTTTAGTATTCATCACACCATGATTGTTAGGCCTTTACAGCTATTGCCCAGCCCTGTTCGAGATAAGCAGTTCGCCCAAGTTACCCGGTTTACCCGTTCACACTTTTTCTAATGTCTTACAACAGTACTTCTGCCTGTGACAACTCAGTCCGATAAGTTAACCATCGAAAGCAAGACTCTACCTGAAGCTCTCCCGAACCCGGTTGAACAATGTAATTGACACCATAAACGATCAAACTGAGCTGACAAGAGCAATCGGCGATAGACCGGGCTGTTCCAAACCCGTAAGCGAATGGAACAGCTCCTCCCAGGATTTATCAGCTGCTTGAAAGTGTATAATCCTTATATTCCTCACGCAGCTTGTTTTTTAACAACTTCCCGGTGGCTGTATGAGGTAACTCCGGCACAAACACTACGTCGTCGGGCAGCTGCCATTTGGCCAGGGATCTTTTCAAGTGTTCGATAACATCTTCCTTGCTGACATTCGATCCCTCTTGCTTTACAGCAATCACCAGCGGGCGTTCGTCCCATTTTGGATGCGGTACTGCAATAACGGCAGCTTCGGCAATCCCGGGACACCCAACAACTTCATTCTCAACATCGATAGATGAGATCCATTCTCCCCCGGATTTAATAACGTCCTTGGAACGATCAACGATCTGCATGTATCCGTCTTTATCAATGGTAGAGACATCGCCGGTGTCAAACCAGCCGTCGCTGTCGACAACCGATTGATCGCTTTTGAAATAACCGGAAGTTACCCAGGGCCCTCGAACAAGTAACCGGCCAAATTTCTCTCCGTCCCAGGGAAGCTCTTTTCCTGTATCATCTACAATCTTCATCTCCACACCAAATACTGCGACGCCCTGCTTTAGATTCAGGTCGTTTTTCTCTTCATTGGGAAGACCGGCGTGCTTTCGTTTCAGGTTACAGGCTGTGCCCAATGGGCTCATCTCCGTCATTCCCCAGGCATGAATCACATCCACGTTATAATTGTTTCGAAACGATTCGATCATCGACTTGGGAACAGCAGATCCGCCAATTACAGTTCTTTGCATGGTTGTAAACTTACTGTTGCTTTCATTCATAAAGGCCAACAACATCATCCAAACTGTAGGAACTCCGGCAGACAAAGTTACTCCTTCGGCCTCCATTAATTCATAAATCGACTTCCCGTCCATTTGGGCCCCGGGCATAACCAGCTTGGACCCGGCCATAGCCGCTGCGTAGACAATCCCCCAGGCGTTGGCATGAAACATCGGCACAACGGGTAGAATGACTTCCTGACTGGAAAAGCCAACACCATCCGGTGAACGAATTCCAAAGCTATGCAACACGGTAGAGCGATGGCTGTACAAAACACCTTTGGGATTCCCGGTGGTCCCCGAGGTATAGCACAACGAGGATGCGGTGTTTTCATCAAACTCGGGCCAAGCAAACTGATCATCGGCTGATGCCATCAATTCTTCATAACAGAGCACGTTTGGCAGTGATGTTTCAGGCATATGCTCTTTGTCGGTCATTATCACAAAACCTTTCACATTGGTGATACTGTCTTTGATCGCTTCAACCAGGGGTAAAAAGGTGAGATCAATGAAAATATACTCATCTTCAGCATGATTAATTATGTAAACGATCTGCTCCGGAAAAAGACGTGGATTTATTGTGTGGCACACAGCACCCATACCGGAAACTCCGAAATACAATTCCATGTGACGATACCCATTCCACGCCAGGGTTCCGATTCTGTCACCAAGCTTCACTCCAAGTTTTGTCAATGCGTTGGCCATTTGCCTGGATCGCGAAGCACAATCCCTGTATGTGTAACGATGAATAGGTCCTTCGACACTTCTGGAAACTATCTCTTCATCACCATGATTTCGTGCTGCAAATTCAATCTGTTCTGAAATCAGCAACGGTCGATTTTGCATTAATCCTAACATGATAACCCCTCCAATAAATTTCAGGTTCAAAGCCAATATACCAAAATAAAACTTCAAGGCATGTATAACGGCTTTGTAGGTAAATGGCAATCAAAAGCTTCGATCGGGGCAAATCTTTTTGCAATTCAAAGGAAACCTAATCCACGACTCATAGTTGCGTAATGAGTGCCTGAATAGAAATCAGTTTAAACCTTACCAATAAAAGTTTTAAAAGCAGCTTGGCGCTTCGAAGGTCAGTGCTTCCAGCCTTCAGTGATCAGCTCTCAGCCGTTTTTTGCCTGTCTTTGTAACGCCTAACGACCGGGACCGGCAGCACGTTCATCTTCAAGCTAAATGTCGGTATCTGACTCAAGGTTGGGTAAGAATTTAGCGATTTTCCCTTCAGGCACTAACCATCGACCATTTCCAAGTGGTGCAAAAAGCCAAGATATCATCGTCTACAAGGTATTATTATTTGGATTTTTCTGTGTTGTATTCTTTACTTTTTGAAGCGGTTCATGGATTCAGTTCCTTATAATTGACTGTTGCATTGGGTTTGCGATTCTGTTACCAGTTCACAAGGCGTTTTGTAGATTCTGAGACTTTGAAGTAAATGAACCATTCGATCCGGACACGGATAATGTTATCCCGAAGCACCTCACTTCCATAAGCTTTGGAATTTTTGTTGAGATGCTGATTGGATATTGATAATCTATTGCAGTCTTAATCATTTTATTTCAACAAGTTATAAGTAGAATTCATTGGTTTTCCGGGATTTCCAGTTGTTTGACGTATTAAAAAAACCGCCAGGCTATTCAGGTTTATCAATCAGAGCAAATGTGAAGCAGCTAAGTCAGACCCGGTGATTGCATGTGGATAATGTGCGATTCAGATGACCGGGTTTAATGTTCGAAGCATGGAACTGAAGGCGTTCCTGCTGTCCGATCCTATGCCTAAAGTTTACCAAGATGTGATAAATAGATCTCAATGACAGCAAATAGCATGTCTGAGAGATGGACCTTTCCACCAAACAAGATCTAAAAGTTTTCCGTTAACTTGGGTGCTTTGAACCTGGTCTTGTGAGTTGTTTTTATTTTCAACCAGCTTTTCTTTATTTCGAAAAGCCGCTTTTTCCAAATGAAAAACAGGAGAAAAAAATGAAAACCCCCATGAGATTTCTCGTTTCAGTTATCGCCTGCATTCTTCTCGGTTCAACGGTAGCTTCAGCCGTAACGATTGAGTTTTGGTCCACCCAGACTCAATCGGACCGAATCAAGACCATTGAATTGTTAATGGATACATTTCAGGCTATCAATCCTGAGATTAAGGTAAAACTGGTCCACATTGAAGAAAATGATATGCCAAAACAAATGGCAGCAGCTTCCGCAGCAGGCAGTCTTCCAGGATTGATCGAAGGTAGTTCGGAGCTGATGTTGGCTTTTGGATCGGAAGGAATTTTAGACCCCAAAAGTGTTACTCAAACAGTCAACAAAATAGGTAAAAACCGGTTTTTTCAAGGAGCATTGAAAATGGTGGAATCTCCAAAATCGGGTTCTTACTATGGTATTCCTTATCATGGCTGGGTGCAGGGAATTTGGTATCGGGCCGACTGGTTCAAAAAGGCCGGCTTAACTCCTCCCACCACATGGGATGCTATCATGAAAGCCGCCAAACACTTTTATAAACCGAAACAAAACCAGTATGGAATCCTTATTGGTACTAAAGCTGAAAACTATGCAGAGCAATGCTTTACGCATTTTGCCCTTTCAAACGGTGCTGCTGAATTTGATGCCGACGGTAAGTTGATATTTAACTCCAAAGAAATGCTGGAAACCCTGGAATTCTACACTGAACTGGCCAAATACAACCCTCCCGGCCCTCAAAACTGGCGTGCTCGTGACTATTACCTGCAGGGGAAACTCGCCATGTTTTTCTATTCAACCTACATTATGGACGATTTAGCTTTGGCAGAGGTTGCAGCCGGATCACTGACCAACGAAAATTTTCCAAGCTTCCCCGCAGCCGCGTTTGATCCCAAGCTTGTAAAAAACACCAGCGTCGCTGCCACTATTACTAAGAAGAAACCGGCCGGTTACGGATCAATTGTCGCACTGGCGATGGTGAAACAGAAAGACAGCGCCAAGGTGAAAGCAACCCAAAAACTGGTTGAATTCCTCTATGAGCCAACCAGTTATATTACCTTTTTACATATGGCACCGGGAGGTATGAATCCGATGTTAAGAGACATTGCCTCCATGCCGGATTACCTGAACGATCCTAAAGGAATCTTCAAACGTTACGGACGCGACAAAATCCAGGAAATCATCTCCGGTTTGGATAGTATTGGTTCCTTTACCATCGTCGCAGGCAAGACTTTTCCCGACTCGGGAAAAATATTTTCCAAAAAAATCATTCCCAGGATGATATTTTCCACAACAATTGAAGGGATGGATCCGAAAGCAGCGATTAACTGGGCTGAAAAGCAAATGATAAAGACTATACAGGAATAACACGTGGACATTTCTTTAGAAAAAAAGGAATCGCGTTTCGGCTGGAAGCTGATAGCACCAAGTATAGGTGTTATCGGCTTATTGATCATCTACCCGATTCTCTACAATATATACTTAAGTTTTTTTGATGTGAAACTCACCGGTGACAAGCTTTTTGTAGGGCTTGCCAATTACCAGCGATTGCTTCGTGATGCTGCCTTTTATAACTCTTTGGTCACAACCTCCATATACCTGGTTGGGACGGTCATCGGCAGCACTGTATTTGGTTTGCTCGTAGCCTTGCTGATGAACCTTAAATTTCCCTTGCGCAATGCGGCTCGAGCTTTGATTTTGCTTCCCTATTTCGCACCGGTCATCTCTGTCGTCTTCGGTTGGCAGTTTATCTTCGATCCGGTCAACGGGATCTACAACCACATGGTTGTGGACGTTTTTGAGTTCACAAACAAACGACACAATCTGATTGGGGTTCCGGACACCGCTTTGCTGGTTGTAATTATATTCGACATCTGGAAACACTTTCCCATTGCTTATCTGTTAATCATTTCCAAGTTGCAGTCGATCAACAAAGACCTTTATGAAGCAGCAGCAATAGACGGATGTGGCCCCGTTTCCCGCTTTTTTCACGTTACCCTTCCGGAGCTGTATTTTGTCCTGGGAACCATTGTCATATTGAGATTGATTTGGAATTTAAATAAATTTGAGGATGTATTCTTGCTGGCCCCAAATGTCGAAACCCTGCCAATCTTCACCTATTATACGGCATTCACAGGCCTTATAGACCAAGGATTCGCAGCTTCCATATCAGTAGTGCAGTTTTTGGTGCTTTCTTTTCTCATCTATTTCTATGTGAAGAAAATTCTAAAATGGTAACGGACGATGATTGGAAAAAGAAGCTTGATACAAAACATTCTATTGCTCCTAGCCCTGGGTACGGTACTTCTATTTTGCCTGTTTCCATTCGTCCAGATCCTCTCTACTTCCTTGAAGCACCAGTTTGATTGGGGTAATCCTTCGTTGATTCCCACCAAATTCAATTGGAACGCTTACCAGGAGTTATTGGGACTGACAGAAGAAGAAGGTATTGTCATTCCGGAAACGGTTAAAAAGCTATTGGATAACCCTGCCTTAAACCAGGAGGCCAAAGACAGAATTCTGGCCAAATATAAATCAACCGGTGATGTGTTTCCGTTTCCCAGGTATTTTCTAAATACTTTTTTACTTTCAACCATCACAGCTGGATTGGCACTGTTACTATCAGTTTTCGGGGCCTATTCGCTGAGCCGTATTCGTTTTAAAGGTCGGGAAGTAATCCAGCGAAGCATCTTATTTGTGTATATGGTCGGTGGTGTGCTTTTAATGGTCCCCCTCTATCAAATGAGTGTAAAAATAGGTCTGGCTGGAAACATCTATGGCTCTCTGCTGAGTCTGCTTCTTATCTACGTAATTCAAACATTACCTGTTTCTCTGTATATGCTGGGAAACTACTTCAGGACCATACCCTATGCCCTGGAAGAAGCCGCATCCATTGACGGATGTTCCAGGCTGGAGGCGATTTTTCAAATAATTCTACCTCTCTCCATTCCCATGCTGGCGACTGTATTTGTGTACTGTTTTATTATTGCCTGGAACGAATTTTTATTCGCTTCCGTATTTTTAAAACAATACAATGATTTCTACACCCTGCCGCTAGGACTGCAATCGCTTTATGATTCAAAAAATGCGATTTGGGATAGAATCATGTCGGCCTCTATTTTAACCTTGGTTCCTGTTATTCTTTGTTTCATGTTCGCCATGCGAAATCTCACGGGCGGGCTTTCTGAAGGAGGTGTAAAGGAATAGTATGGCCAAAGTGGTGATAAAAAATCTCAACAAGTATTTTGACAAAAATCAGGTATTATTTAATATCAACCTGGAAATCAAAGAAGGTGAGTTTCTTGTCTTGGTCGGTCCTTCCGGTTGTGGAAAAAGCACAACGCTTCGAATGGTCGCAGGATTGGAACATATTGAAGACGGAGAGGTTCATATTGGAGAGCGTCTCGTCAATCAAATAGAACCACAACACCGTAACATTGCCATGGTATTTCAGAACTATGCCCTCTATCCGCATAAGAACGTCGAAGAGAACATAGTTTTTGGACTAAAACGGGCTAAAGTCGATAAGGCAGTGATCGAAGAAAGGTTACAATCTGTTGCTGAAGTGCTGCAGTTAAAAGCATACCTGGATAGGAAACCGGCTCAATTATCCGGAGGTCAGCGACAACGTGTGGCGATGGGGCGAGCTATCGTCCGGGATGCAGATGTATTCCTGTTCGACGAACCATTAAGTAACCTGGATGCCAAGTTGCGAAACCAAATGCGTTCTGAAATCAGGCGGATTCATAAAACATACAAAACCACCAGTATCTATGTAACACACGATCAGGTTGAAGCAATGACACTGGGTGACCGGGTTGTGGTCATGAAAGACGGATATATTGAGCAATGCGGGACTCCCATGGAAATTTACCTGAATCCGGTTAACATGTTTGTTGCTTCCTTTATAGGTGCCCCATCCATGAACATGATGGATGCAACGCTTTACAAGGATCACCTTGAGTTGGAAGGTCAAAACCTTCCCTTAAGCGGAACATTCGACACGGAAAAACTAACGATTGACGATTCCGGTAAAAAGGTAAAATTGGGGATTCGACCGGATTTTTTATTGGATGAAAAGTTTGCCGGTGACAGTGAATCGCTGGTAAAGATCGAAAAGTGCAAGATAGAACTAATGGAGCCTCTGGGGTTTGATAAGGAGCTTAACCTTCAACTGGGTTCTCAAACCTTTAAGGCCAGACTTGATCTCAGAACCATCTGTAACGAAGGAGACGAGATAAACCTCTGCTTTGATACCAAACGAGTCCACTTGTTTGATATCGAGTCAGAAAAGAATCTTTTTATCGAATAGTGCAATGCCGGGCACCAGGATGTGCTGTCAGTTCTGGTGCTTTTCATATATCTTCTGAATTTCCTTTGATTCAATGATTCGTTTTCCCTGGTGTTTTTCTTTCGCAACCTGAACCATGGCAAATGCCACGGCTTTTCCTTCCACTGCCCTGTATTTTCTGACTGGACCAATCATAACTGCGGAAAACAGAGCAAAAGCTTTTTGACCCAGTTCTTCAAGAATCCGGGTTTCATCTCTTTTACCCAATAATAATGAGGGACGAAATATTGTAAAGCTTTGAAAACCCAAGTCAGCAATTGCCTGCTCTACTTCCCCCTTGACCCTGTTATAAAAAATCGATGATCCCGGATTTGCTCCTAAAGCACTCACCAAAAGAAATTGTTTGGCTCTTTGCTCCAAGCATAACCTTGCTATCTCAACCGGATAGCCATAATCAACTTTGTGAAAGGCCTCTTTTGTACCGGCTTTCTTTATAGTCGTCCCTAAGCAGCAGAAGACATCATCAGCTTGAAGGCTTTCAATGTTTGCCTCTAACTGATCAAAATCCATTTTATGCTGAATCAGTTTCGGATGGTTGATGTTTAGCGGGCGTCTCACAATGACTTCAACCTGCGAGTAATAATCATCCTTCAGAAGATCATTCAAACAATGTCCCCCTACCAGTCCGCTTGCTCCCAAAAGTAATGCCGTTTTAGTCATTGAAGGATTTCTCCTGTCTTAATTCCTGAATAAGAAAATTCCATTATATCAGTTGTTTTTAGCATATTCAGTAGAATGTATAAATATTACTGATTAACACAAGCAATTTCATTATGTTCATGTTGCCGCTTGGTTCCATTTGTAACCGCATTCCTCACAAGCCGGTTTGTGAACGCACAGTAGCTCACCACATTCCGGACAGCTCCATTTTTCTATTTCTTTACGAATAAAGGAACTGATGCCTTCCGCTTCAATGGTTTTAAGATTCTCCAACATGCTCATCCCATATTTGGAACGATAGCGTTTATCAAGGTTTTTCAGTCGGGTACAGGGCAAGAATTCACATCCATGGCAAATCTTAAGGGTGCCGCCGGCAATCAGTTCACAATTTTTAATATTGCAGGTTAGACAGGATTTCATTTTCAGACTGTCATCACCTCGGCAACCCGGGCAAGGATTTTTCTCGCGTTCGAAAGCGTAACAGAGTCTGCAATTCATTCCACATGGTGCGATCAGATCTGTCGGAATTCGATGGTGTTTTGAGCCTTTATTTTTTGCCATGTTTTTTCGAGAGATTATCCATGAATTCTTGTACATTAGCCAGGTGTTCATAATTAGTGTCTGAACGAAAACCAGTTCAGGTACTAATTGCCAATGATACCACAGGTACTCCAGTCGGATCTGCCCTTAAACAATTAAATAAAATTGAAGATTCCGATTAAAGCAATTAGTTTTACTTAACTTCTTCCTTGGTACTTTTTTTCGACTGAAAGAACACATTTCATCAACACTTCAATCAAGCGCCATCATAATAGTTTGTTTTTATTAGACTAAACCAAAGAATCTCGACCACAGCCCTATGAAAAACGATTGTTAAATGTTGCTGTATTTTTGATTTCAATCACAACGATCACTAGGCAAAAATCCCCATCATTGTTTTAGCTTAATGACCTTTTCAATTAATTTTTATAACTTGTTTACTATAAATTAAGTCGGCCTTTTGCTCTTAAAAAAGCACCGAGGATTCTTCTTTTAATTGCAAAATCGGCTTTTTATTCTCCTGTTTTTTAGGGGCCTTGCCTAAACGGCAATCGTGTGAATAGTCTCTTTTTCGAGTGACAGTGCGCTGTGTATGGTGGTTGTCAAAACCGAACAATTACCCGCCTGGCTGTATCTTAAGAAAAACACTACGAATCGGAAATCAGCACTAAGATTACCAAAAGCCTGTTTTTACTGACAATGGAGCTGTGGTTTAAACGGATTAAGGTTTGTTTGGTGCCGGTATTCGTATTTTCAATGGAAACCAGATTACAGCGTCACGCTAAACGATATAGAGAGACCGTGGCTACCAAACGGGGTCGGTCTTGGAGATCCCTATTTTGAATAACCATATCCGATGGTTTTCAAAAACCGGTTTTGAATTTAATTAAAACCGGTTTGTTTCCGATACCGGATCCCTCATCAATTGC
This sequence comes from SAR324 cluster bacterium, assembly GCA_028280735.1. Classification (GTDB taxonomy): domain Bacteria; phylum SAR324; class SAR324; order XYD2-FULL-50-16; family XYD2-FULL-50-16; genus JAHJTV01. The sequence continues at coordinate 19,904 of JANQLH010000088.1, forward strand.
AATTGCTGAAGCGGCAGTTAAGATCCGGTCTCAATTTTACAGACACTTCTTGAGGCGGACTTGTCACGATAAAAGTCCAAAGAAGTGGAAAATTACCAGTTCGGATGTAATTAAGTTGAAACGCAAATGAATGTAAAAATTGGATTGATGGGTACGGGTCTTATGGCAACCTTGTTTACCCGCGCGGTCGAAATTACTGATTCAGCCAATGTTGAAGCAGTGTTAATCAGACCAAACAGTGAAGCTCAAGATTTCGCAACAAAAAACGGAATTCGAAAAACCTATTATAGTGAGGAAGCTTTTTTAAATGATCCCGATGTGGACATTGTCTATATTGCTTCGCCTCATTCCATTCATAAGAGACAAATCATTTCAGCTTTAAATGCTGGAAAGCACGTTTTTTGTGAAAAACCTCTGTGTGTAAACGCCAACGAAGCCAGAGAGGTAATCGATCTGGCGCGAACGAAAAAGCTGTTTCTGATGGAAGCCATGTGGATTCGTTTTCTTCCGTCTGTCATTCAGGCCCTGGATTGGATTAAGCAGGGTGAAATCGGCGATGTACACCTGGTTGAATCTCACAACGGTTCCGGTGCCTTGTTAAGAGAGAAGATTAACCAAAGACTGCTTTTACCGGAGCTTGCAGGGGGTGCCTTGCTGGAGCTGGGTGTATTCCCTGTTTCCCTGGGTTCGTTTATTTTTGGTGAAAAACCCGACAAAATCTCGGCGTCTGCAAGTTTCTCCGAAAAAGGAATAGACAGGCAGACATCCATGATCCTTACCTACAACAACGGCGCTATGCTGAACGGTAATTGCTCTCTTGAGGTGAATATCTCCAACGGATCATATATATACGGTACCAAAGGCTCGATAGAAATTCCTTCCTACTGGTGGGCACGAAGACCAATGAAACTATTGAGAGAAAACAAAACACCGTTGCTTGTGGAAGATTCTCATGAGAACTGGTTTGAGGGCTATTCTTACCAGGTCAGTGAAATGGTGCACTGTTTGAAGAATGGATTGACGGAAAGTCCCACCATTTCACTCGATGAAACAATCTCTATCATCGAGACCCTGGATAATATTCGGGATACCATCGGCTTAAAGTATCCGATGGATGAGACTTCACCTGAAATCTTTGCAGAAAAACCTGCCCGGGTAGCCTAGCAGGCAAATATGGGCCGGTCCCGCCGGTGACGAGGATGCCCTTGCCGTTCAGGTCTATGGAGTTTTGTGAAAAATCGCGCATTGTCCGTCTTGTA
>JANQLH010000103.1 GCA_028280735.1 SAR324 cluster bacterium
TGGGATCAGGGGGACTTAGAAGGTGCTGAAGCTAAACAGTGGGTGACTTTTATTACCGTCAGTTCCCAGACCCTCAAACCGGTTACCGGTGTCAACCTAGAGATCGATATTCCCGGCAAGGGAAACAAGAAAATGAAATCAACATTACAGGAAGTTCTACGGCTAGTCTTGGAAAGCATGTGTACTACAACGGCGAAACTCAGGGAGTTTATGCTGCAACACATCAGTTCAGGATAAAAAATAGTAGCTTTTTTATGTTTTTTGAAAAATCACCAAGTTTCACAAAAACTGAAATTGCTGAAAAGTTAACAAAAGGAAAGAAAAATTATAATAGTTGAAGTTATTATTATTTTTGAGAAATAAAATGAATAAAAAATTAAAATTAAAAAATATAGTCGTCTTGTTTACTTTTATGATTGTTCAATTCTTGTTTGGATCGGCTTTAGCAAAAGAAAAGCGTTATAACGTTCTTTACTATTATAACTTAATACCTGATATTAAATTTCATGAGGGATTAATTGTAAACCCTAAGGATCGTTACAAACTCTACAAAGTAGGTGCTCAATGGAAGACTGAAGGTGAATTTGAACCCATCAATGCAACAGTGGACATAAGAAATGGGTTTATAGAGATCAATGAAGAGGGGGGAGCATTTCTCATAGTTTTGCAGGTTGTCTTATTTAGAAACGCAGCGAAAGACGCAATTATTGGGGTTAATATCACTTTTAATGAGGGACTTTGGTATGGAGGATATTCTAAACTATCTTTTTTTAGGTTTAATCCAAAAGCTGAAGATGTAACTGAAGTAGTGTTGCCCCAACTTTCTATTTCAGATTTCCAAATAAATAATTCTGAAGCGGGACTCTTTAAAAACCTAAAAAATATTAATTTACCTGAATTGAGTAACTTACTAAACACAAATTCGTTTCCATATATTGCTGTGCTTCCTCGGTATGGCACAACAGTTAAAATAGAATTTTTACTTGATAAATATCGGCTTTCTAAATTTATAAAATACTATGGGAGAAAGTTAGATGATAATGAGAATAAATACGTAAATGGTTTCCAATCTAGTTTAATTCAGCCTGCGAATTTATCTTTGAAGTGGAATAAAAAAGAATCCAGATTTATAAAAAGTAAACAATAGTCATAATACACACATTTTAGGGTTTTCTCAGCAAATCGTCCCGGCTTCTTCAGCCCTGCTCTCCTCAATCAGTGATTTTGGGTCGAGTTGTAGGGCCTGGTTAAGGAATTCAGCTACTGTACAATCGATATGATCTTTTATTGTTTGCAGTGTTTCATGACCGACAAGGCTTTTGAAATCATCCAGGGCCCCATGAATGATCGCTTTGAAAAGCGTCCAAAGCAGTGATGCAAACGACATGAGTTCCAAAGCATCAGATATGTTTTTTCGATGTTTTCCAAAGTGAAACGTGCCTTCCTGCATAAATATGTGGGAAAACAGAATATACCGTAGTGCGTCCATGTGGAATTGTGGAATTGTGGAATTGGGTCGGACCCAACGACGTGAACGGTAAACAGGGAATAAATTCCCTAAAATGGTACCTTTTGAAGTCTTAGAAACCCCTTTTTGCCCCCAAAAGCACACTTTTAAGAAATCAAGCCTGTTATGTTTTAATCCTTTCTCTGCTAAGTATTCGGGCGTCCATGCCCTCATGATTAGAGTCCGACTGATACCGGCCAGGGCGAAGCCCATAAAGCGCTCAGGCTTGCGTTATTGCGTTAATTGTTTTTGCTTTTTAAAAAATTTCGGTTTTCTGCACTTTTCTTTCCTATCGCGAACAGCAGATCATGGTACGCAAACCACGAATTCATTTCACCGGGGCTGTTTATCATGTCATGCTTCGAGGCAATGAGGGACAAGCCATCTTTTTCAATTCCAAGGACTACTCCGTTTTTGATCAACTACTAGCCGAAGGAATTCATCGGCTCAACCATCAAATCCACAGGTACTGTTGGATGCCAAACCATGGCATGTCCATGCTCCCCATGGCAAACCGATTCGCGAGCTTGAAGTGGGAGTCAAAATCGGTAGCTGGTTAAAACAGCTTAAGGTGGTTGGCGATCGGTACTGGGATACCAGCATGGGATTGATGTTCCGGACCGATCCCAAACCCTTCCAAACATTGCCGATTACTTACGAAAACGCGTTTGGCGGTGTTGACGAATCGAAAGCAAATGCGGATGCGTTTCCCGGTAATCCGGTAGGGACAGGGTATGCGAAAAGCCGTGACCAACGAATCGGTCGGAAGTTGCCGAATATCGAGTACCCGGGTAGCCCCACCAAAAAAAGAAAACAAGAAAAAAACAGAGTTGCGGGATTCGGAGCGCTCTGCAGCCATTGGGCCCCCAGGTGTACTTATGGCGGAACCTACGATGAACGATGGCAGGAAGAACAGTCTCCTTTATACCCAGTGGACTTTAATCCGAGGTTTTTTCAATATGCACCCGAAGATCAACAGCTGGGATCGGTCTTTGGCGGCGAAACAGTATCGTTGTTGAACCTGACACCCGGCTCCGGGCTCTTCGAATTCCGTATGCCGGAAGTGGAACTGGCGTTTTATACAAAAATTAAACATCAGGTCATCCCCCATCGGGGGAATTTACAGACACTCATTATCGAACCGGATGTTCCGAGATTGCAGATGGTTTGGTATACCTCGGTGCCCTGTCACCACCGGGAGCAAGACATAGAGCACACCTATATCACCTGCAAATGGCACCTTAACGAATAGCGACTGAATCATGAATCAACGACAAACACAGGAAACGGCCCTGGGCCGAATAATTAAAGAACTGAAACCAATCGACTCAACCCGGCTGGGTCGAATTGTGAAAATAGAAGAAGGTACCGGTTTGATTTGGGTGGACTACGAGAATAATCCGACCCAAGCCCCTTTACCGGCCAAACTCGCCAACCCATGGATCGAATTTGACGACTTGCAGGAGGCGATAAAAAGAAAAGCCACGGCCCAAATAGATTTTGAACAGGGAAATCCTTTAAAACCAATTGTCAGGGAGATCTTTTATCCGGTCAGCTCCTTAAAAAAGCAACCGAAACAACCAGCAACCAACCAAGTCATTCGCATTGAAGGGGATGAAATCATCCTCAGTGCCAGGAAAAAGATTGTCGTTGAAAGCGGCAATGTCAGAACCACCTACCTGGCAGAAGGCGGAGAGTTGATAACGGAAGCTGACCAGATCGACACTTGTGCCAACAAAAACCAGAAACTGAAAGGGCGAAATTTGTTTTTCAATTAATGTCCCTCATCAACCTAACAACACAGATGAACGAACTCCTGAAACAAATAGTGGCAAACGGCTCAACAGGTGATGAGTCTGTTACCACCATTTGGGTGAGAAGTAACGACGATTTGCCAAGCGTCGCGCAGTACTGTGAGAAAGAAGCGTCACAGCCGGAACCGAAGACACCCCGCGAAACCTATTTTTACGGTCTGTTTCGCGAGCAGGTAAAGGAGTTGACATTTTACTACGGGCAAAAAAAACTCCTGCCGGTGAGTGACTATTCCGCTGACGAAAAAAAACTGGTTCAATACAGGCTGACTGTCATTCTTGAGGCCATGGTCGAATCTTTTGCGGGCACGCGACCCTATTTTTGGGAGTTGATCCATTCCCAAGACCGTGAAGAGGTCGAGGCAGCCATCTTTGCCTTAAGCTGTTTTGCAGCAGACAGCGATGCGTACAGGGATTCCAGTGTACTGTTTGAAACCTTTGCCTCTTGTTCCGGTGACAGGCTGGCTTACTTTAGGTCCGCTTTTAAGAACAGTTTGGGCAACGGGATAACACGAAAAGTGCGACAGGTGATGAATGCAAGTAACCGACCGGACATAAAAAGAACCTGCAATGCCATCATTGCCTATAGAACCCAACGCAACGCTTTCTCTTGTTAGAAAGCTTAACCCCTTGATCGAGAAGCTAACATGTCTACAACCTCAATTCAAATCGTCAGGTGCGGCTCTCAAAGCGCTTTAGGGACCTGGACCTCAATGTCGGCCGCCAATGTCAGGGCCGGTCTGGCAAGAATCTCGGTGTACCCGGATTATGAAGATGCCCAGTGGTCGCAGGTTGGTGTGGCCATGGCCGACTATCTTGACCCGGCTCTTCCCCATCTGTCGCGATTCTTTAAGCTGGGATCGGAAGCCCTGAAAGAAACCTTGTCACCTTTGAAGCAACAGGAGATTCGAGTGGATTCCATTCCCCTGCTGATCGGATTACCGGAAAAAAGAGAGGGACTTGCTGTAGACTTGAAAGCGAAGCTTGTAGAGAAACTGGGAGCGGTGGCAAAGGATTATGGTACCGCTTTCCAAATCGAGTTTATTCGCGGTGATCACACAGCAGGGATGGAAGCCCTGCAAGAAGCTATACGGAGATTGAAAACCGGCGAAATAGAATTTTGCCTTGCAGGGGGTATTGAATCTTACCTGGATAAGCGGTCCTTACACTGGCTGGAGCAACAGGGGGTTCTAAAATGCAGCGATAACAAATGGGGAATGATACCTGGCGAAGCTGCAGGGTTTTGCCTCCTGAGCTCACTTCAAACGACACAAAACCATGGGTTGCACTCCTGTGGGGAACTATCGGCTGTCTCTGTGACCAAGGAAGAAACTGGACCTGGAGAGGTTTGCCTGGGCAGGGGATTGACGCGGGCCATCAAGGAAGTGGTGTCAAGCTTGCCGGAAGGGGAAACGGTTCAGCAAGTGTATTGCGATCTGAACGGTCAGCGACATCGAGCGGATGAATATGGATATACCGTTCAAAACGTTCATCGCTATCTGGACGATCCCCAGGATATTATCGCCCCGGCGAATCAATGGGGAGACCTGGGAGCCGCTTCCGTACCATTGTTAATGGGGCTGATGACCGAATCGGGCAGAAAAGGTTACGCCAAAGGTCCCAACAACCTGTTGTTTACCATGTCTCCGGACGGAAAAAGAGGAGCTGCTTTAATTAAACTCAATCAGACGAAGCAACAAAGCTGATAACCGATAACTGTATTTCCAAATCGAAAATCCAAACTCAAAGATTAAAAAAAACAGGAGTAATGATGGTAAAGGTCATTAACCTTGCAAATCTGGGCGAAATTGAATCCCAACGACAAATTGATGAACTAACTAAACAGCAAATCGTTGGTCGCTCCATACTGGATTTTGAAACGCTGAATGTCGGATCAGGTCGGATCAAGGAAGATTTCAAGGCAGAAATGATTCACCAATCCATCGAAACATTAGTGATTTATATCCACCAACTGCAGGATGAACCGGAAGAGGAAGTGAAAAACGAAGAAGAGATCCAAACCTTCCTCGTGAAGACAATAAAAAACAATTTGAGAGTGTTGGAGCGCTTGGTAGATAGTAGGCTGCAACCATTGGACCTGCTATTCGATGCTTACCTTAAAGGAAATCACTCTCCGGAAATTCTGGCTACCGCATTTATCATGGGCTCGTTGGAAAACGCCGCTGATATGCATAAACATCCCGTTGACTTCACCATAGAGTGTTTGATCGCATATTACCAAAACCATGCAAGCGATTTCGTCAAAGCCCTGAAACACGCCTGGAATCCGTTGCTGGACGAGAAGCTAAAGGATGCATTGAATGGTATCAACGATGCGGCTCTGGCAAGAGACCTGCAAACTATCCTGGACTTCAGAAAGGAAAGCCGGAAAACAAACGAACCTAAACTTATACATCTTAAGTTTAATAAACCTTAAAATAAACTGTGCCCTTTGCGTCTCTATGGTGAATAAAAACATGTTTTTTGTCAGAAGCGCAGCTTCACAACCTGTAACTCTAAGATCTAAACTCATCAATCTAAAATAGGAATAATAATGTCAAAACCAACCACATCAGCTAATGGCCTTAGTATTGTCCATGGAGGATCAAAAGGAAAATTAATGTCAACTATACCGGATGTTTGCCAGATTCCTGGACCCAACGGACCGATACCCATTCCCTTTATGAACAATGCAGAATCCAAGGATTTAAGCGGTGGGACCGTCTCCGTGAAAATCGAAGGAAATCCCGTGGCCGTGATGGGATCAGAAATATCAACCAGCAAGGGGGATGCGGGTGGTGTCCTGGGGGGCATCGTCTCCGGAGGGACTCAAGGCAAAGCAACAACTATTATATTCTCCCCCGATGTGATCATGGAGATGAGGCCTGTGATACGCAAATCAGATATGGCCATCATGAACGATATTAATACCATCAGCCTCCAGGGTTGGGATCAGGGGGACTTAGAAGGTGCTGAAGCTAAACAGTGGGTGACTTTTATTACCGTCAGTTCC
>JANQLH010000114.1 GCA_028280735.1 SAR324 cluster bacterium
CAAAAGTGGTGTGGCTCATTTGGCTGCTGAAAATGAGGAACAAGCCATATGGTATCTCAAGGAGATATTCTCTTACATTCCGCAAAACAACATGGAGCCGTCCCCGTTTGTTCCAACTGACGACCCGGATGATCGGCATGAGGAATTCCTGGATCAGATTATTCCGGAAAGCGCCAACACAGCTTACGACATAAAAGAAGTGATTGGGCATACCGTTGACGATAGCAGGTTTCTTGAGATTCAACCTGAATTTGCACCTAACCTGGTCATTGGATTTGGCCGTTACGGTGGAAAATCGGTTGGTATCGTAGCCAACCAGCCAAAGTTTCTTGCGGGAGTACTGGATATTGATGCGTCTGTTAAAGGTGCCCGCTTTGTAAGATTTTGTGATGCCTTTAACATACCGGTAGTCACTTTTGTCGATGTACCCGGATTCCTCCCCGGCACTATGCAGGAGCACGGCGGAGTGATTAGAAACGGTGCGAAAATGCTTTATGCCTACGCTGAAGCAACTATTCCCAAGGTTACCGTCATTACCAGAAAAGCTTATGGAGGTGCCTATTGTGTGATGAGCTCAAAACACCTTCGCGGCGATATCAACTACGCCTGGCCAACGGCTGAAATTGCTGTGATGGGCGCCAAAGGTGCGTCAGAGATCTTATATGCCTCTGAAGCCAAATCCTATGAAGGCGAAGAAAAAGTTAAGTTTCTAACCGAAAAGGAAGATGAATATGCTGCGAATTTTGCAAATCCCTATATTGCAGCCAAAAGAGGATATTTGGATGATATTATCAAGCCAAGTCGAACCCGATTTCGCATCATCAAGGCACTAATCATGTTGGAAAACAAGCAAGATACCAATCCTCCGAAAAAACACGGAAACATTCCCTTGTAATCCAAGGTAAGCGAGGTTCTACAATTGGTATAGGCTGATTCTAAAACCCAAACCAGGAGAAACATGAGTAAAATTCAAGAATTTATCGCAGCGACTCCGGATGAGAATGTTAATCAAGATGATATCGCCATGGTTATCGGCTTTGTTTTAAATCTGGAATACGAGAGAATGAAAAAACGTGAAGACCCTGCACGAATAACTATGAAAAGAAATACGGCACCCCACTCACATTGGGGAATCATGAGCAGATTAAGACAGATGCCTACAAGGAGTTTTCGTGGTTAACTATGAAGTCAATGTCAACAATAACGTTGATAAAGTAAAAGAATACTCATACCCGGAAGCTGAACCGGAAATCAATGGCAATCCCTACCTCGCCAATCCGGATAAATCCATCACTATTCCAGCGGTTGCAGACCCAGGCCACAGGTATTCACATTTATCGGGGAATACCTATCAGGAGGCTCCACCTCCGCCGGGTGAACAACCGGTGCGATCTGCAAAATAGCTCCTGCTGATAATACACGGAAAGATGCCTCGGCTCACATTGTCAAGGCTTCGATTCCGGGATCTATCCTCAATCTTTCTGCTAATGTTTGGTGAAAATGTAAAGAAAGGTCAGACCGCCTGTAACATGAAGGCAATGAAAATGGTAAACAATATCAATGTTAAATAAGATGGAACGGTTTAATTGATTTCATTTGCCGTTAGTGGTGCTGTAACCAAAGAAGCTTCATTAACGGCTATTGTCTGAAACGGAACAAAACCACTCCTTTCAAACCCAAAACAGTTCTCAATGATTTAAATAGCGAAAATAGAAAACATCGATTGGGAGAGTAACTTGTCAGAAAAGAGTTTGCAGCAATCAACCGGAATTATGGGTAATTACAAAGACACCCTATCGCAAATTATAACCACCACGAAGCATACATAAATCAGGGGTTGATCCGTTATTCTTCCAAGATCATGAAAATTATTGAATAACCATTGATTTCTACCTGTATTCCACTTTGAATTAAGGGACATAAATATAAAAGTGCTTAGAAGGCGAATAGGTATTACCACGCAGAACAAACGATTTACTTTTATCAGAGAGGTACCAAAATCCAGGTTTCAAGGGAGATTCAGGAGTAAACTCCGCTGAATTGGTCTCCGTACCGGTATTATAATAAATACTGAGTTTTTCATAATTGAGTTTCACAGTTGGTCGAGGTTCAGGTTCTGAAGCAATATTCGGTAGAGGGCCATAAATACTTCCATCATTCAAATAATAGGTAGAATTTCCGATTTTATCTATGTGGTCCCCACTGAAAATGGTATTTGCAGGCATCGTTAATAAGGGAGGGTCTTGCCCGCTTCCACTGAAATTGCACTTGATAAATCTTGTATTTCCATCAATGATACTGCATGAATTTCGGCTAAAACCTGAAGCCCAAAGCCCTGTACCCGCATTGGTCTGCGTCAAATTAGCATTAAAGAATTTTAAACAAAAACTAAACGACCAGCTGGATGCCGGAGGAACAACAGAATTATCAACAGACTCAGTTGTATGCACAATTACACCGTCTTCATTAACACATTCGCCGTCTCTAATTAACAACGGCCTGGATTGATATTTTGCATATGTCATTGTTATTGATTCTGTCTCAAAAACAGTTTCATAGATAAACATATCATCATCATTTTCAAAATGAATTTCTTCCTTATCAAACACAACCTCAACTGTGCCCTCGGTTTGTAGATATTTTGTCGTATTGATGATAGGACCTCCTTTCAGATTCGTTAAGGAAATTGTGCTTGGCGTCAGGTCAGGATAATCCGTATCATTTCCATCCAGAGATATGATGTTTTGAGATTTTATCGATACCGATGCATGTTCCTGACAGGCTACACACACTTTCCCCTCGAGAATAATTAATTGGGGTTCATAGTAATTTAGAGGAGTGAAATTTTGGATTCGTGTGGAATTGGGATTAAAAGAAATAGAATCGCTCCCAGACGTGATTGCCCACCGCAACCGGATATCACCAGCCGGTTTTGAGGTAAGACTAACCTTATAATGAGCCTGCCCACCTACTTCTGAGGAATATTGTTCCTTTGTAGGGGTAATTCTAATACCTACCTCATCATTGTCCGCGTTGCCGGCTTCCAGTGTTTTATTAAGCTTACCATTTGTTTTAACGATTATATGATAAGAAATCTCATCATCAACAATAAAATCGTCTTGTGGAAAAATAGTAATCGTCTGTGGATTGTTCCAGTTTTCTGCATTAAGCGTAAGCTCCCCCGGAGACACAGTTCCCTCCGTTGTATCCCTGCTAATGATAGTTATGATTACCGGTTCAACTGGTTCCTTTTCGAGAGAAACAGTAAAACTGCCATTTTCTTCAGCCCCCTCTGTTGTTCTTAATTTTTGATCACCAATTTTTAATTTCACCTCACTTGGAACAACAGCATTGTCAGTCGCATCTTTAACAGACTTGTTTCCAGAATCTACCGCGTTCGCTATCTCTCCCGGAGCTGCTCCTCCCTGTTCCAATCCGTTTACAATGCCGTTAACTCCGGCGGTCAGTGCCTGGCTTAACTCGTCTGCATTTAAAACGGAACTTAATTCTTCGGCTGTTCCTGAAATTATGTCTCCCGCAAAATCGGAACAAACCTTTGTCGACACACCGGCCGCGATTAAGGCATTTAAGGCCTCATGGGTAATGTCATCCGCCGATGCCATTAATTCTTCATTGGACTTACCCGAAGCTATTTCATTGATTGTGGCCTTCTTTGTTGCAGACTTTACCAGAACTGAAATTGCTTCCTTATACTCATCAGTATTCAGGCCCGCTGCTGCTAACCCTTCTACCGCCCCTTTTAAAGCAGCATTAAAGATGCTCAAACGACCGCTTTCATCCAATCCCTCTTTAGACAACTGAGAGATCATGTACTCAACAGTGGAAGACGCTGCTTTCCCAATCCCTTTTCCAGTGACTGAACTTTTACCAAAAGATTTTATTAAGCTTGAAGCTAACTTCTGAATGATTTCAGGACTCGAAGGAGTTTCCAGTGTCAACAAGTTCACGTTATCCACTGCAGTTCGGGCCATCTTTTCCAGGGCTGAAATCGCTGCGCTGTCAGTCGCCTTGCCCTTGAGGAATGTTGCCTGTGATCCCAACACAGCTTCCAGAATATCCATTTTCTCCAAGTCATTCCATTTTTCCGATTCATTTAATGTCGAATCAATAAACCCGATGGTTTTTAATGAACTGATCGTCAATACATCCATAGCTGTCAAAAGATCAGTTGAATGTGAAAGCCCACTTTTTTCCATTTCTGATGTCAGTTTTGAACGAAAAGCATCTCGTTGTTCGGAAGTCAATTCAACGTCTGTAGTCCCATCAATCGTTTCCAAATCAGTAAAAATCAGGTTGACGATATCTTCCGGATTCACGGAAGTCTCTTCACCGGACTCCATTTCCGGATTTTTCAATTCTTTACAGGCCATGCTGAATGTCACCAAACAAATGGTCAAAACGATCAAAGATAATATACCGTGTGTTTTCATGTCAGCTGAAAAGAAAGTTAATAATAAGAAAATTGATAGGATAGGCCTATTCTGGCGCTGATACCTCCGAGGTCATACCTGTTGGCACCGAAATGATCGATGTGAGAATAAGAAATCTCGAAACGGGCATCGAGATATACAAATTCTAATTTAAAAAACAGACCGGATATCCCCTGCAGATCATCATCCTTGGCTTCCATCAGCCACCAGGTATAACCGCCGCCCAGGTAAGTTTCCACACCGTAAAGTTTTAATACTTCTGCCGCCATGTATAGATCGACAGGATAAGCCTTGAGGATTGTATTGTTGTCTGATTTGTCAAGAATACCGGCAAATCCGATATCGATGCCTGCATTCAACTCACTGTTGATGTTTCTTAAATAGAAAAAATATAGTGCCGCATTCCCATACTGAACATATTCTTCGAGCTCTTCGGACTGAATGGGAAAATACGGCTCGAAATCCCTGGGGTTTATAATTCCTACTTTTAGGCCGATATTATTTCTGCCGAATCCAGCATAAACATCGGTAGTCAATAAGATAAGAATAGTAATAATCAGTGGGGCAATTCGTATTGATCTGATCAAAAGCATGGATAATTCAATAATTTCTTTTTCAACCCTGAATGATCTCTTGACCGGACCGATCAAGAAAAAGGAGACGCACATTAAAATTTTAGGAGACATCATTCCGCATTCCCTACTGCTAGTCAACGAATATCAGTTTTCCGAATCTCCGGATTTACTCCCAATTGCACAGTATGAAGGGATTGGCAAGGCCGGTTTGCCTTAGAGATTTGTTTTTCTTGAGCGGTTTTTCCTTATTGATTTAACAGCAAGAATAGGTACCAATCATTCAAGAAAGAAATTATAAAAATGATCCAAGAAGCGGATAACCCTTGGTGGTAGCTTTTTAAAGAAGAGGATTCGATGATCGGTCAGGAAAAACCGATACAAGTATCCGGTTGATATGAGGGATTCTTAGAAGAGGTTTTTTAGACGCTAAAATCACTGCCAAAAAATCCATTTGAATGGTTTAATTGGGAGTTTGGTTTTTTGAGGTTAGATTCAATTAAGTCTCTCAATTCTTTTACGGCGCAAAGCTTGATACTCTGAGCTCTATATTTACTCAAGCGTACCACTGCCCAAGGGTAACAGAATCCAAAAGTGAACAGCACAGCCAAACCGTTTATGAGAAACAGTTTCATATAAGTTCTGATGTCAACAGTTGGTTTAAAACCTACATAAGAAAGCTTTGTCGCATCAAACAACAGAATCGAGTAGGAAACAGAAAAGTAGGCAATCACAACCAACAGAACAATCACAAAAGGGATCAATCTTGCGATGTAAAACAGGACAAAGATCAATTTCGATTGTAAATCCGATGGAGTGAAAATGATGCTAAAGACCATTGTGATACCCATCCCGGCCAGCAGAACCAGCAAGGTCTTTAAAATCAACCAGTAAAATTCGTGTGCCTTGGGATTGAAACGGAATAATGATGAACCAAAACTGCTGTGTTCCAGCACAAACCTTTGTTGTTTTAAAAACGCATAGGGCGCCAGAACCCCCAGTGTTAAGATTGCCAATAGAGGCCAGAATAGATAGACAATAGCAGCTTCCTTGTAAGTAGCATTAAATCTGAATCGAATGTGGCGATAACTGGTACTTTGCGCATTATAAACAAAGGTGCGAACAACCAGCCATGGGAGAAAAGCAGCGAACGCAACCAGGACGGCTAAAGCAATCGGCTGGTAAAAATGGTTTGACAGCAAATAAAGTATGACAAACGTTGCCAGCACAACACGCCCTTTTAGGATTGTTTTGGGATCACCATGATAATCAAAAGTAAACCCTCCCAGTGTTGTGTGCCTTAAAAAGTACCGCTTCTTTCTGACTTTGGACCACGCAGAATAAATACCGAGCGTTATCATTGTCAACAGCACATTTCTAATCCAAATTCCGAAGTATTCTTTTCCATTCCCGGTAAAGGAAAAAGAGTACGTTTTGACCCCGGCATGACCGGAAAGACTGCCGGATCTCTGTTCATCGACCTTTAAATCATTATCGGCCTTAGGTTTGGATAAGGTTTCGGATAGAGAAATCGTTTCTGTTTTAATGCCGGCTTCGGCCAATAATGCCTCATATTTAGCGCGATTCTGTTCATCAACCTGCTTTTTTAAAATGGTGCCCGGTTTCATTAATAATCTTTCAGCCTGGTTTTCATTCAAGCCGAACAGCTTCACCAGGTTTTGCTTAACAGATTCTTTTTCAAAACCTTGCAGTATCTCACCGGTAAAGGTGATTTTATAATTGCTCAAGTTTCCCAATCAGTTAAAAGGTTTTCTAAAGCTGACTTAACAGCGTGATCTTCACCAATACATCCACGAATGCAGGTTACTAGTCAAGTGCTTCAAAAAGTCTTTCTTATTAGCAAGTTGCGTCTATCAATTATAACATCAATTTTGTTGACATTGGGACCATAAATGTCTAAGGATTAGGCAACCGCCGTTTTTAGGCTAATGCTTTAGAGCGTTGAATTTGCGGGTGGTTTTCGTTTCTATGGTATATCGTGCTGTTTTTGGGAGTATTTATAAACCGGGACATAACAATTTATGGAGGAGCATGGACAAAATACTGAGAATTAACATGAGCGCTGAAAACGGGCCAACAGGTAAGGAAGAGCCTGTAGGTGATTATGCCGGTCTTGGGGGGAGGGCCATGACATCTGCAATTATCTCCGGTGAAGTGCCACCGCAATGTCACCCCTTGGGTAAGCAAAACAAACTGGTATTTGCCCCGGGTCTGTTGTGCGGGACCCCGGCTAATATGACAGGGCGAATATCTGTCGGTTTCAAAAGTCCGTTAACCGGGGGTATTAAGGAATCCAATGCCGGCGGTCCGGCTGGCCCTATATTGGCAAGGCTCGGATATGCAGCACTCATCATTGAAGGCAAACCAAAACAAGATTCCCTTTATCGTATTGTCATTAAAAAGGAAGGCTTTAAGATTGAGCCTGTCGACGATCTTAAAATGAAAGGCAATTATGATACGGTTGAGAAGGTAAAAAATGGCTTTAGCGAAGAAGCAGCATTTATTTCCATTGGCCAGGCCGGTGAAATGAAGATGGGATCATCAAGTATTGCCTGCACCGATAACGAGCAACGTCCAACACGTCATGCAGGTAGAGGGGGAGGCGGTGCGGTGATGGGGGCCAAAGGCATAAAGGCCATTGTTTTGGAACGTGCCGGAACTGCCAGCATCAGACCTAAAGATATCAGTGCCTTTGGGGATGCAAATAAAGCCTTTTCCGAAGGGTTAAAAAGTCATGATGTAACCGGTCAGGCGCTTC
>JANQLH010000140.1 GCA_028280735.1 SAR324 cluster bacterium
CATCAACTCTTTATATATGGCTTTTGATCACATTCCACCCGATGGGTAACGGAGTTACCCATCCTACAGCTCTTGGAAAAATCATAGGTTTTTCTATTGTGACACAGCCTGTCAGATTGGAATGCAAAGAAGCCTGTTCCAGTGATCCTGTTTTAGATAAATGAATAGTAAACCATAACCTGCCTTTTTCCAATAAACATGCCACTTGATTTTAGCCGGATCCAAATATACTGTTAATCTCCTGTAATGATGGAAGTTTATTGCACAAGGGAACCATTTTATAAGGTAGCATTCGGCTGGTTTTATCTTTACACAGTAACGTTACATTCTCTTGCTTTAGAAGGCATTAGTAACGTTACCCTGTGCATGAAGTCTTTCAAAAAAGCAAATTTTTAGAAACTGTTAAATTACAATAACTTACACTAATTGAACAGTTGTGGTATGCCATTCGCCGGCGGAGAATACATCGTAACCATCGGAATTGTGTTCTTCGCTTTCTCCACTGTAATCGGCTGGTCATACTACGGTGATCGCTGTATTGACTACCTGTTTGGTCAAAAGCCGTTCTGCCTTACAGAATTATTTTCTGCCTGTTCACGATTGTGGGAGCCATTGGCGGATTGAAGCTGATCTGGAATATTTCGGATGTGTTTAATGCTTTGATGGCGTGGCCGAACCTGATAGGGTTGATCTTCTTAAGTCCTGTGGTAGTGAGACTTACAAAAGAATACTTTTCAGATCCTAAGAGAGTATATCCTGATCGATAATCTCTAACAGCCGGGAGAAGGTACTCTACCTTCTCCTGTTTCTAAAACTTTTCCGGATGCTGTTCTTTCTTTGATTTAAGCCACCGTTCAAAATCATCATCGATTTCCTGCTGGGTGGTATCATCCACCGCTATCAATCGAACTTCCTTGTTTTCACATTGTGGGCAACGGTGAAACAGCGCCAATTGTTCTTCATAGATTGAGCCGCTGAAATCGCCTTTGTCGATTTTTGTTCCGCATTTCTGGCAGGATACATTGGTAGTCCATGCTTTTTGATCTTCCTCGTTTAGTTTGTTCCACAATTCCCGTGCTTCATCAGTAAACTTCATGTAATCGTTCCTCTATAACTAATTATCAACATAATAAAAGAATTTTACTTCTTCGATTTCATCCGGATCAATGTGATAGTCGGTTAACAGGTTTTTCCGTAAACGCTCCACATACCGGGTTGCTTCCAAAAAATAGCTTGTTCGGGTCTGTTCCAAATCTTGAAGGTCAATGCTCTTGGTAGAATAATCGTTATCAAGAGAGAGTGGTGCATACTCTTCCTCCAGATTCACGTTTTTCCATTCCGCTGTTGTCAAGTTCAGTTTGTATTCCCCGAGAAACAGGGAACCAAATTCAGCCACAAATGCTATTGCCTTCAGCAAAAAATCTATATCCTCTTCCTGGAAAGTATAGTGCAGATTTACCCTCACCCAACCTGGCTTGATTCCGCAGTATCCTTCCGCTATCAATTTTCGAAACTTTGCCGACTCCTCCTCGTCAATTCCCAGTAAATAGTGCCCGTAGGGACCGGCGCAGCTGCATCCGGCTCGGGATTGAATACCAAAGAGGTCATTCAGGAGTTTTGTGACGAACTTTGGATGTAAATAACGATCTTTATGCCTGATATTAAAGGAGATGATAGGAACCCTGTGTTCGGGATCAAATTCTCCAATCAGTTCCAGGTTTTCGATCTCCTTCAATTGTTTCAGGAATTTCTCCGCATACCCGAGTTCAATCTCTTCAATCCGATCCACACCGATTTTGTCCTTCAATTCCATGATCAGTGCAGTTTTAATTGTCTGCAGTATCGGGGGTGTCCCAGCTTTTTCCCTGGTTTCAATGTCATCATAAAAATCATGGAATTGATACCCCACATAATCGACTGTCCCTCCCCCTGCCGCTGTTGGAGGCAGATCCTTGCGGTACAGTTTCTCATTAAAAATCAAAATTCCGCTGGTTCCGGGTCCGCCCAGGAATTTGTGGGGAGAAAACACGATGGCATCAAAATATGATGTATCATCCCTGTTCATGTCGATTTCAATATAGGGTGCCACCGCAGCAAAATCAAACAATATCGGCACCCCATGGTGATGACAAATTTCTGCCACTTCATAAGTGGACGTTCTAAGCCCGGTGATATTGGACCCGGCAGAGAATGAAGCCAGTTTCTTTCTTGATTTATAGGCATCTGCAGCCAGTTTCTTTTCAAGATCCTGCAAATCGAGCATTCCGGACGTATCCATACCGATGACCACCGTCTCGGCGAAAGATTCCCGCCACATCAGTTCATTTGTATGATGCTCATATGGACTGATAAAAATCACAGGTCGTTCCTTCCAAACGCTTTCCACCAGGTCGACTTGGTCTCCTTTCACCTTTTCCATTGCCTTGACCAGTCTCTCCTTGGTGACCGGTGGCAAATAAATGCCAAGGATTTGTTGAAGTTTTAGCAAGGCACCTGTTGTACCGGAACCGATCGAAATAATCTTTCCTTCCGGCCCTGCGTTCACCATCGCTTTAATTCTCTCTTCAGCCTGGTGCAGTAAGGTCGTCATGTATTTTCCGGTATAATCATCTTCGGTGTGGGAATTTGCATAGGATTTTAAAATATTGGTTATCCGGTTTTCGATAAATTGCAATCCCCTGCCCGATGCCGTGTAGTCGGCATAAAACAAGTGCCTTTCACCAAATGGAGTTTGGAACAGCATATCGTTCCCGATTATCTGGCTGCGAATGTAGTCTAAAGAATATTGCTTCATCTTTTTCTATTGATTGGTTCTGGGTTTATGCTGACTCTCTTATTACACACATTTTGAGGTTTGTCTCAGCTTTGCTTTAGCCTGGCCTGGTTCGCGAGCACCAGTTTTCATGACCTTTTCAACGGTATGATTAAATGCCCGGCGCATCGGCTGCGCATCATATGGACCAGGATGTTTCTACATTTTAATAAAACAAAAAAATGTGTGTAAATAGCATGTTTATCTTATTTGTTAAAGCGCAACACAAAGCTGGCACCTTTGCCTGGTCCTTTGCTCTTCGCCCAGATAGCCCCCTTCATTTCCGACATGAAATTCGCACTATTATGCAATCCAAATCCATGTCCCTGGCTTTTTGTGGTAAATCCGTGATTGAAGATTTTCTTTAAGTTTTTTGACTCAATACCTTTTCCTGTATCACTTATCGTCAGAAAGACGTGATTCTTGTCTTGGTCAATGGAAATATCCAAAGTCTTTTCTTTACTCTTACAAGCTTCCATTGCTTCTTTAGCATTGCTGATCAGGTTCATCAGCACGTGACTTAACTTGGTTCTTTGAACGGAAATTACCGGCACCTTTTTATAATTTCTTCTTATTGTGATCCCGCCGCTTATCATCGACGATGCAAGCAGATTCAATGTGTTCTCCACCACCGTTTCCAGCTGAATGATCTCCTCCATAAATCCGCCGCTGGCATAAGCCTGCTGAGCCCTTATCACATTGGTCATCAGCGTTACTTTTTCCGCCAATCTCTCCGATTGTTGCAACATCTCTTGGTATTCCACATGAATAGGCTCTTCAATTGAAAGCAGGTAATTAAACAGTTTCTCTCCCTTGGGGTCATTCATAATAAATTCCTTGACGTTGTCCCTGTTGTCTTTCAACAGGTTTAATGCCTTACTCAAACCCTGAACTGCCGAATTAGTCACTATACCCCGGATAATATCGGTAGAGATATTGACGCTGTTCAGAACGTTGCCGATGTTGTGAAGCGTATCGGACGCAATATCTGTCATTCCTGCCTTGTGCGCCTTTTGAATCAGCTCTTTTTGAACTTGTTCCAGTTCTTCCTGGGCCCTTTTGTACTCTATTGCAAAAGCAATTTGATCGGACACGGTTTCAAGTAGATTTACCTCTCTTTTATCGTAACAATCCAAATCTTCGTAACTTTGTATAATTACCACGCCCAAAATTTCAGATTTACCGATTAACGGTACACCGAGCCAGGTTTTGGCCGAGATGTCGCCAATCACCTTTCCTCCCAGTTTTTTATATAATTCAGCTTTCTCATTCTCGTTCAGCAACAGGGTTTTTTTTGCCTTGATTACCTGGTAGGAAAGGGAACTGCTTTGGCTGGCGTTTTCAAGCGGATTTGTCATGGTTTTATCCATGATATCTGTAGAGTAACGGAATAAGAGTGTATCCTTGTTTGAATCGTAAAAGGCTATGGTAAAATTCCTGGCATCGATAATATCATTCAGGGAATCATGAATGATTCCAAAATACTGCTCAAGATTTTCAGTAGTATGCATGGCATTGGACAACTTATAGAGGACGGAAATAAGTTGTTCACGATCTTTTAAGGCTTCTTCCGACCTTTTTCTTTCAATCGCCAATGCGATCTGATCGGAAACGGAGTTCAGAATGTTCACGTCATGGGAACTATATTTGTTCGGGTCGGTATAGCTCTGCACTGCCACTACACCGATGACTTCCGATTTTACTTTTAACGGGATCCCAATCCACATTTCCGCAACCGGTCCGGAGGGTTCACTATTTAGAGATTTGCAGTATTCAAAGCTTTCCTTTTTATTGACCAAAACAGGTTGACCCGACTTGATCACCCGAAGTGTCATTGAGGCCTTTCTATCTTTTGCGTAATAACCGCCACCAGATTTCGTCTTGGATCTCTTGTCCACAAAGTAAGGAAAGTGAACATACTCTTCTCTGGCATCGTAAAGAGCAATATAAAAATTACCGGTATCGACGATGCGTCCCAGTGACTGGTGAATCTTCTCATACAGCTCGTTAAGGTCCGAAGTGGTATTCACTGCATTGGAAATCTCGTAAAGAGCCAGGGTAATATCTTCATTTTGTATCATTGATCTCTCATTGTTTTTTCGGGATCAAAGGCATTTCCTTTTCCGAGCCATTCGTGATAGTGATGTAACACGTTGAAAAGATGGTTTGTTGATTTGCAGAATACCTTTTCTATATTATCGCACACAATCAATCAAACGGTACTATAAGCTATAATTGATTTGTTTTCAATTCGGAGGAGAACATGGGCTTTTCACTAAAAACGCTTTTTTTAAGATGCATTCACTATCCAAGCAAATTCATTTATCCTCTCATTCCCGTGCCGGTGCCTGACCTTATTTCAGGTCCCGGATCCATTACAAACCTGCCTGAATCCGTGAGATCACAACGGATTGACAAAGTATTGATCGTCACGGACAAAGGTTTGACCTCAATCGGGCTGGCTGACAAAATCACGGGTCCTTTGAACGAAGAAAAGATTCCTTATTGCATTTTTGACGGAGTCCAACCCAATCCTTCCATACAAAATATAGAAGATGGTTTGAGCATATATCAAGACAATAACTGCAATGGCATCATAGCCTTTGGCGGCGGTTCTCCCATGGACTGCGCCAAAATGATCGGTGCCAGGGCATCCAATCCCGGGAAGCCCGTCAGGAAAATGCAAGGTAAATTTCGAGTTTGGAGATCCCTGCCGCCACTAATCGCCGTCCCTACAACTGCAGGAACCGGGTCTGAAGCTACCGTGGCTGCCGTAGTGTCTGATCCCGACACCCATGAGAAATTCGCTGTTGTCGACTTGAAATTGGTTCCAAAAGTGGCAATTCTGGATGCGGAATTGATGCTGGGATTGCCTCCCCATGTGACTTCCACCACGGGAATGGATGCATTGACCCATGCGGTGGAATCCTATGTTGGTTTAATGAGCACGCCCTTCACCCGCAAAAACTCTTTGGATGCCACCAAAATTATCATGGAGAATCTGGAACAAGTGTTCCAGGATGGTTCAAACCCGGAAAAAAGAGATCAACTGGCCCTGGCATCCTACTATGCCGGTTTGGCTTTTACCAGAACCTGGGTGGGGTATGTACATGCCATAGCTCACAATATGGGCGGACTTTACGGAGTTCCCCACGGCCTGGCCAATGCGATTATTTTACCGTATGTGCTGGACGCCAGCATTGAGCAAGCAAAAAACCAATTAGCGGACCTGGCAGTGGTTAGTGGTTTGGGACAAGCAAACTATTGTAAGGATGTACTGGCTAGAAAATTTATTGATAAAATCAAACTAATGAATAAAAAAATGGGAATACCCTCTTTCATCAAAGAACTGAAAGAAGAAGACATTCCCCTGATCGTGAAAAGAGCGCTTGCGGAATCAAATATCGACTATCCCGTTCCCCGAATCATGAATAAACAGGAGATGACCGAACTGGTAAACCAACTGCTTCCCTGAATCCTTTTTAAACAAGGAACAGAACCACAGGTATTCGACCTGTAATTTTGAAGTGCTCCTAATCATGTGGGAAGTGTAAATTTAAAACCGGTTTTTGTATTAGTACCTGAACTGAAAATCACTAAAGCCTTGTCCAGCCCTATGCCGGAAGCCTGAATTCAACTTGAAGATGAACGTGCTATCAGCTGTCGGTTTTCAGTTTTCAGCCGAAGACATAACAATCGTAAATAAAAAACCGGCTGAGAGCTGATCGCTGAATGTTGAAAGCACTAAACCCCGACATACCAAACTGCTTTTAAAGCTTTTATTGGTATGGATTAAATTGGTTTTCGTTCAGGCACTAATTAATCATTTGCCGATTAAGCCGGTACTATCCAAAAACTAACCATTCAAAACTAAAATGAAAAAGGCAACCAAATGTGTACATGCAGGCGGAATTCCCGACAAATACAGTGGAGGGGTAAACAGCCCGATCTTCACTTCCTCCGCCAGCGATTATCTGGATAAAGAAGAAGCACCTTATCCCCGCTATTTCAATATATCCAATCAGGCAGCTGTAGCAAAGAAACTTGCGAGTCTGGAAAGCGGTGAAGAAGGTATTGTTTTCTCTTCGGGGATGGCAGCCTTAACTTCCAGTCTGCTTGCCTTCCTCAAGACGGGTGATCATGTCGTGTTTCAGGATGAGATTTACGGCGGAAGCCATGCTTTTATTGAAGAGCACTTTGATCGCATCGGTATCCGCTACAGTTTTGTCGGCAACGATATTTCAGATTTTGAAGCAGCTATTCTCCCCGAAACCAAGGTCATTTATATTGAAACACCGACCAATCCTTTACTGACGATTGTGGATATTCGCCGGGTTGCGAAACTTGCAGCTAAGCACGATTGCCTGACCTTTATTGATGGTACCTTTGCTACTCCCATCAATCAAAAACCATTGGATCTGGGTGTCGATGTTGTGGTGCACAGCGGTACGAAATACTTTGGAGGACACAGCGATCTGTGCAGCGGTGCTGTGATCACAAGGAAAAGCCTGGCAGAAAAAATCAGAAAAACTGCTGTCTGTTATGGAGGCAGCTTGAACGCCCTCGATTGTTATCTGCTGGAGCGAAGTTTGAAGACACTGGCCTTGAGAGTCGAAAAACAAACCCGGAATGCATTGGAGATCGCCCGGTTTCTGGATAATATTACCGATATTAAGCAGGTGTACTATCCCGGTTTGAAAACCCATCCCGGGCATGCAATAGCGAAGAATCAAATGACAGGTTTCGGTGCCATGCTTAGTTTTGAGATTGGCAACCCCAACATTACCGCCACCGACTACATGAAAAATCTAAAATTGGTTAAGCCAGCTGTCAGTCTGGGTGGAGTGGAAACAACCATCTGCGATCCGGCCTCAACGTCGCATGTCAAGGTATCTGCCGAAGTCAGACAACGAATGGGGATCTCAGATGGCTTGTTACGGTTGTCCGTGGGAATTGAAGATGCGGAGGACATAAAGCAGGATCTTATCGACGCGCTTGTCTCTCCATTTTAGATTTTGTGTGGTGCCGGTTATGCCGGCAACTCAATAAAAAATCTACAATTCCCAACTGACATCAGCCTTTAAAACCCGCGACCAATTTTTCGATTTCTACAGCTTTTTGTTCTTCAATAGGTTGAGGGGTGTGTTTTTTCTGAGTTTTAGCCAGCAACTCATTGGCTCTTTGCAGCAGCGGTTTGCTGCCTTTTTCTTCCCAAGTGTGAAATGCTTGTCTGGTTAACAATTTTGGTCGCCATTGGGTGGATTTGAAGTGCTTCAGGGTGTGGGCATGGGACAGAAAATGGTCTGTAAGTCCCACTTCCTTGATAACATCCAATGCAATCTGCTCATCGTTCACAATCACACCTTGTTGCATCCTCCGAATCTGTCCAATGATTTCGTTCATAATCACCATCATCTCCAGGGAACCGGCACGGCCGAAATCCAAATAGCCCA
Source organism: SAR324 cluster bacterium (assembly GCA_028280735.1). Classification (GTDB taxonomy): domain Bacteria; phylum SAR324; class SAR324; order XYD2-FULL-50-16; family XYD2-FULL-50-16; genus JAHJTV01. The sequence goes on from JANQLH010000140.1 coordinate 8,266, forward strand.
CATCATGATTCAGGTTTGATCCGATGGTGGATGACAAAAAGGTCAACAACCCGGCCTCATAAGTCGCCTGCCCGTCGGGTATCTGCGCGTCGGTAGTACCTGCATATCCCCAGTTAGGTACATTCAGGAACTTGGTCATCTCCACCATGGTGAGATAAGCCATAAGATATTCCGGTGCATTGTAAGAACATTGACTAGTCGCCATATCCAGAACGGCAGCCCCCATTCCCATCAGGATCGGTGCCCCTTCGGATTTCAACTGATGAATCACTAGACCGAACAATGATTCTGCCAGCCCCTGAGTCACGTGGCCTGCAATTGTCATTGGTGCTGTAGAACCGGCAATAGGAGCTGGGGAATAGATAACCGGCATCCCTTTTTCGGAACAGAGCAAAAGCTTATCGATGCTTTTGTCCGGGTGGTTTAACGGACTGCTGGGTTCGGCATAGTGAATCCAATAAGGTTTATCTCGTAACTCCTGTTCACCGCCTCTAAGAATGGCTGATAACTTCCAGATTTCATACAGATCGTCATATCCTTCTGCCGTATTGACGATCGGTTTCACGGTATTTTCTGCCATAGCCTTGAAACTGGCCAGGTATGCGGTGTTTGGATCAAGTTCGTGGGGATGTGCAAAGGACATGACAAAATCAAGATTAGGCAGGGCATCTGCCAGCCTGGCGGCTTCTACAACATCCTCCAGGCGACAATGATGACGTTCCTGGGTGCCTGGTTTTAGTCGGTAGATCAAGTCCGATCATGTTCCATAATAAGACCTGCGATCACCGAGCTCCATAGCCGGTTCACCCTCCCGGTTATAGACAGAAATGTTGGAAGGCACGGTTTTTAAAGCTTTTTCCACCAGGCTGGAAGGCATCTTGACAACATTATCCTCGACACTGCATCCGGCATCGGCCAGCAACTTCAATCCTTCCTTATGCTCCAGTTTTTGACCAATCTCTTCCAATAACTGCAAAGCCGAAGCAAACAATTTCTTTTTACCTGCTTCGGAGATGAAAGTAAGGGTTGGTGAAAACGTTATTTCCTCAGTCATCACAAAGTTCTCATTAAGGTGGTTAACATTGAATAGCCTGGATCCCACGTTTATCCCGGCTTGTAGTAAGGTGAAAAATCAGGCGGCTGGTTGACTGGGGCATTCGGAAATATTAATCCCCATTTCCAGTAATTTCTTTTCCGAAGGACAACCATCCGCTTCCCAATCCATTTCACGATAGAATTCCATCTTCATGGGTTCCATCCATTCCATGGCTTCTGATGGCCGCTCACTGGAGATGT
>JANQLH010000186.1 GCA_028280735.1 SAR324 cluster bacterium
AAGGTCAGGAGTTGGCACTTAAACGAGCATATAAAGACGCTGCCGTTGATCCCGGCAGTATCGGTTTGCTGGAAGCACACGGCACAGGAACCGCCGCCGGCGATCTGGCAGAAATAACAGCATTGAAGGATTTCTTTTCCGCACATGACAAGAAAAAGCAGCATATCGCCATGGGCAGCGTCAAATCACAAATAGGTCATACAAAAAACGCTGCAGGAGCCGCCGGAATTATAAAGATGGCGCTTTCCCTTCATCATAAAATCCTTCCAGCCACAATCAACATTGATGAACCAAATCCTGATCTTGATCTTGAAAATTCCCCCTTTTTCTTAAATACAAAAGTAAGGCCTTGGTTCCATCACTCCGATAAACATCCAAGGCGAGCAGGTCTTAGCGCGTTTGGTTTTGGAGGCACCAATTTTCATTATATTCTGGAAGAATATCAATCAAAAGTGAACGGTGCTTATCGAATGCATCAGGTCTCCTATCCGGTTATTCTGTATGCGAAAACAGTCGATGACCTGGTTGTTGCCTGTGAAAAAACCATTTTGTTGTTAAATGACAGGAAAGCCGATTTAAAGCTGGCACAATTGGTTGATGAGCAAAAGGCTGCGAAAATTCCCCTGTCAAATGCCAGATTGGGATTTGTTGCAGAAAATGCCGAGGAAGCATTAGATTTGCTGACGAAAGCAGTTGAAAAACTGAAGGCAGAGCCTGATACCGAGGCCTGGAATACTCGAAAGGGCTTGCATTTTCGAAAAAATGGGATCGATCCTAAAGGCAAGGTGGTAGCCCTTTTTTCGGGACAGGGATCGCCCTACCTTAATATGGGGAAGGAGCTGATTAACAATTTCCCCATACTGATGGAAAATCAGCAGTTTATGGATCGCCTGTTTGTCCAGGACGACCGACCGCCTTTATCCTCGATTCTGTATCCGAGGCCGGTATTTGATAAAAAAGAAGCAAAAAAGCAGGAAAAGGAACTGCATCTAACTCAAAATGCACAACCTTCTATTGGTGTTTTTAGTGCCGGACAATATCAAATCCTAAAACAGTCCGGATTTAAACCTGATTTCACTGCAGGACACAGTTTTGGCGAGTTAACTGCTCTCTGGGCGGCAGGTGTGCTTAATGACAAAGATTATTTTAAACTTGCCAAAGCCAGGGGAAAGGCCATGGCTGCTCCGGATGATCCCAATTTTGATGCCGGTGCTATGGTTGCGGTCATGGGAGACCTGGAAAACCTTGCAGATGATGTTAAAGATTTTAAAGGTGTGACTCTAGCCAACTATAATTCAAAGAACCAGGTTGTTATCGCAGGTCCCACCGAAGAAGTTAAAAAAGCACAAGAGGCAATCAAGGACAAATATCGAACCGTGTTGTTAGGAGTTTCCGCTGCGTTTCATACAGAGTTGGTAGGGCATGCCCAAAAGCCGTTTGCTGAGGACATTGAAAAGGCAAGTTTTAAAAAACCAACTTGTAAAGTTTATTCCAATGCTTCAGCCAAACCCTATCCTCAGACACCAAAATCAATTCAAAAAACCTTAAAAGATCATATTCTTAACTCGGTTCAATTCAAACAGGAAATAGAGAATATCTACAAGGATGGTGGTAGGATTTTTGTAGAATTCGGACCTCAAAGCATTCTTACCCGGTTTGTTGATAACATTTTAGAAGACAAATCCTATGTTTCCGTGGCATTGAACGCGAGTGCAAAAAAAGAGAGTGATCGCCAATTTAGAGAAGGTATTGTCAAGCTCAAAGTGGCTGGTCTTCATTTATCCGAATTTGATCCCTATCAATACAAACAGGCTGCTTCAGATAAGAAGAAAAATGCACTTACTTTAAAAATCAGCGGAACCAACTACGTGAGCGAGAAAACCAGAAAAGCCTTTGAAGACTCCTTACAGGATGGCTTTAAGATTAAGCAGGCTGTGACAGTGAGCAGCCGGACGACTCAAAACAATCCAACAAAATCCATCATGAGTAACTCAGAAAACGATTCAAACAAAAACGTGCCTATCGCGGAACGAGGTGATAGTCTGACTTATGCGGTGCAAAGTCTGGAAAGAGGATTGGCAAACTTTTATAATCACCAGAACGAGACGTTACGCATTCACGAGCAGTTCCTAAATAATCAATCGGAATACTCCAGGAGTTTTTTCCAGATCATGCAGCAACAGGCTCAAACCGGAGTTCCTTCCCTAAGCAAAGAAGTATCGCAGAGCATTGGTCAGTTCCACTCTCACCAGGCCGAAACCTTACGTGTACATGAACAGTATCTAAGGCATCAAACAGAATACTCGAAGCATTCATTTGAGCTGATCAGGCAGCAACAGACGGCTTTTATCGGTGGTTCTCAAGTAGCAGCACCCCCGTCCGTCACCATCACGGATTATCAACCGCCCGCCTACTCTGCTCAGACTGTACCAAAGATAGAGCAAATCCAACCCGTTACACCTCAGCCTGTTCAGCCGACAGCAACACCGCCATCCACTCAACCGGTTCCTCTTGTGCAGACTGTTGAAGAGCCGGTAGTTGAATCGATCAGTGCTGATACATTGACCAAGGCTTTATTGGATGTGGTTGCTGAAAAAACGGGTTACCAGTCCGACATGTTGGAGTTAAGCATGGATATGGAAGCAGATCTCGGTATCGATTCCATCAAACGCGTTGAAATTCTGAACGGAATCCAGGAACAGTTGCCCGATCTCCCTCAGCTCAATCCGGAAGAACTGGCAGAGCTTAGAACCCTGGAACAGATTGCAGATTATATGAAAAGTCATGCCGGACAGCCTGAACCTGCTAAATCACAACCGGCACCAGAAGAACCACATGTCTCCCAGGAGCCTGCCCCAGCAGCCGACAGGAATGGTTTTGTCGGCGTTTTGCTGAATGTGATCAGCGAAAAAACCGGTTATCAGGCAGATATGCTGGAAATGGATATGGATATGGAAGCGGACCTGGGAATTGATTCGATCAAGCGCGTTGAAATTCTAAACGGGCTGCAGGAACAAATGCCCGATATGCCGTCTGTCAATCCTGAAGAACTCGCAGAATTGAGGACATTGCAACAAATTGCAGATTATGTCTTGGGTAAATCTCTGGCAAATGAAGCCTCCACTCCCATACAATCTACCCCGCAAGATACTCAGACCAGTGGATTGGAGATATTGACCAAAGCTTTATTGGAAGTTGTCAGCGAAAAAACGGGATACCTGGAAGACATGCTTGAGCTTTCCATGGACCTTGAAGCCGACCTTGGCATTGATTCCATCAAAAGGGTGGAGATTTTAAACGGCATACAGGAAAAACTCCCGGATATGCCGGAGACAAATCCTGAAGAGCTTGCCGAACTGCGCACCCTGGAACAGATTGTCAACAAAATGATTCAGTCTGGAAGTCCGATTAGTGCGACTAAAACTGAACCTGTAAAAAAAAAACAAGTAACCGCCAACATGGCGTCGATCGCAGGTTAGTAAAATCTACCCCACTTGCAAAGCCGGACACTTCAACTGTCCGGCTCCCCACTGAACACGTTTGCCTGATCACTGACGATGGAACTGCGCTCACTGCTACTACCGTCGACATGCTAACCCGACTGGGTTGGAGTAAGGTGATTGTCTTGGAGTTCCCCGCTTCTATTGTCCCAAAATCCGGGAAAACGGATAACCTTGAAAGAATTGTTCTGCCAGACACGACAGAAGCAAAAATTGTTCAAGTGCTTTCTGAAATTAAGGAATTACATGGATCGATCGGGGGATTCATTCACCTTCATCCCGTAAATGACAAACCATCCGGAATTGATTCCGTCTTTAAAGATTCTGAAAAAAAGATTCTTAAAACGGTTTTTTTCCTCGCCAAGCATCTCAAAAACGATTTGGCGGAGCTTGCTCAATCAAGACGCAGCTGCTTCATGTCATTAACCAGAATGAACGGCAACCTGGGATTCGCAGACCCTGCCACACACAGTATTATTGCAGGAGGACTTTCGGGATTGGTAAAAACCGTCAGGATCGAATGGAGCCATGTATTTTGCCGGTCTATTGACTTTGAGCCGAAAGCATCGCATCAGTTCATCGTAAATGCTTTAAAAGATGAGTTGTTTGACCCTGATTTGCGATTAACGGAAATAGGATACTCCTCTTCAGGTCGCATAACATTATCGGCTGAAGTAGAAAATATAGATATAGACCATATCGCAACCGAAGAAATCAATAGCAAGTCTGTATTCCTGGTATCAGGCGGTGCAAAAGGAGTAACGGCATCCTGCATCAAAGAGTTGGCCAGGCGTTTCCAACCTTCATTTATCTTATTAGGGCGAAGTGACAACTCAACACCGGAACCGGAATGGAGCCGGGGAGTCGATGAGGAAGCGGAGCTCAAAAAGCGTTGCATGGAAGCATTTATGGCTGAGGGAGAGAAACCTACACCGGTTAAAATTACTAATCGTTTAAAGCCGATACTAGCCCAAAGAGAAATCAATCAGACCGTTTCTGAACTTCAAGCTGTGGGCTCCACGGTTGAATATCTCAGTTGTGATATTCTGGACACGGCAAGTCTGAAAAATAAACTACAGGGAATAATTAAGAAACTCGGGAATATTACCGGTATTGTCCATGGTGCCGGGGTCCTGGCAGATAAACTTATTACAGAAAAAACAGAAAAAGACTTTCGAATGGTGTTTGATACCAAGGTGGAAGGTCTTCAGTCTTTGATTCGGGCAGTCGAGCTTGATAAGCTGAACCACTTGGTATTGTTCTCATCTGCGGCAGGTTTTTACGGAAACGAGGCTCAATCAGATTACGCTGTTGCTAACGAAGTGTTGAATAAATTCGCCCATCATTTCAAACAAAAGCATACAGGCTGTCATGTGATTTCCTTTAATTGGGGACCCTGGGATGGAGGAATGGTCACGCCTCAATTAAAGCGGATGTTTGAAGAAAGGAATATTAGGGTAATCCCTCCCGAAGTTGGTTCAGCTATGATGGTTGATGAACTGGCACTCAAAGACAAATCCACTGCGCAGGTTGTTGTGGGGAGCTCCATGGTTATTCCAAGAGATCCCGGTCCCAAGCTTTGTTCATACAATCTTTCCAGAAGCCTGGGCCTGGACGAGAATCCGTTTTTGGCTCATCACATCATTGGTAATGAGCCGGTACTGCCTATTATTTGTGCTCTTTCCTGGATGGCAGACAGTTGCGAAAAGCTATATCCCGGGTATCATTTCGTCGCTTCCAGTGAAACAAAAGTATTAAAAGGCATTGTTTTCGATAGCACCGCAACACGGGATTACCAGGTTAAGATAGATGAACTGGATAAATCCGAACCGGAGGTTATTTTATTTCAGGTTCAGGTAACCAGTGAGAAAGCCGGTAAAACCATATTTCATTACAGCTCAAAAATCCGCCTGGCCCGAAAACGAAAGCAGCCATTTAGATTGAACGATTTTAATTTAAATGGTTCTGCGGTGAAAACAGGCGCTGACTTTTATTCTGATGGTACCCTGTTTCATGATCCAATGTTCCAGGTCGTAACACAGCAACTGAATATAGACCAAAAGCGCTTGACCCTGGCTTGCCTGGCTCCAAAGCTCACTCGCAGCCGGCAGGGGCAGTTTCATTCTGAAACGTTTAACTCCTTTGCCGATGATGTGCAATTACAAGCGCTGTTAATCTGGGCTCGCAACAGCTTTCAGTCAGGAAGCCTGCCATTGAGTATTGGTGAGGCAAACCTCTTTGCAACAACACCCTTTGGTGAGTCGTTTTTTGTCACCATGAATGTAGTATCGGCATCCGGAAACAAACTGGTGGCTGATGTCTGCAGTCATGACAGAGAAGGGAATGTATACACCCAATTAAAAAATGCGGAAGTTATTATCAGCAAAGCCTTGAATGACAAATTCATAAAAAACTAGTATGACATCAATCATTGTAAAACGGATGGATTGCTATATTCGGGGCACGACCACTTTATACCTCCTAATTTAAGATGCTTTTTGCATCACCATAGAGTTGGTCAGACAGCAACCGCAGAATTACCAAAAATGAAGAAACCATGGCCGAATGGTTGACATACCCGGTGACAGACAGTCATCCTCATCTTTAGAGTCTGCGGATATCTTCTTGAAATTATAGGATGACTAGGTAAGCTATCCACTTGCTTTTCTCATGACTTTTCCCGGGTTCCTGTGCTAGGATTGGCTAGAACACGGGAAAAGATGTTAAGCTAAATGGCAAATGGCCCGTAAGCCCTTTATATGCAATAGATTACAGGTATGTTTTTTGCTTTTACAATTTCAAGAAGAATTCCCTTTAAGACATCCCAACAAAACCTACAACAAAAGGATACAACGTGAGCGTTGGTAAAATGACAGGCCCAAAAAAAGCTGCAATATTGTTGCTTGCTTTAGGTGAAGAAGGGGCTTCTGAAATTTTAAAAAACCTGGAGGATCGTGAAATCCAGCAAGTCGGATACTACATGGCCCGATTTACCGATGTATCTCCTGAAGAATTGGATAATGTGTTGGAGGAATTCTACCGGAAAGCCGCCATGCAGGACCAGGGTGTTACTATCAATGCAAGTGGTGACTTCGTTAAAAACGCCCTGACCAAGGCACTGGGAGACGACAAAGCCAAAACATTGGTCGATAATCTGCAATCCTCGGCTGATGAAGGCTCGCTTGATTCACTCAAGTGGTTGGAGCCCAAAATGGTCGCCAGTCATATTATGAATGAGCATCCGCAAACCATTGCGTTAATCCTGGCTCACCTCGAAGAACCTGAACAGACTGCCCAGGTGTTAAAAGAACTGCCGGAAAACCTACAGGCTGATGTCACCTATCGGATGGCTATTCTGGAATCGATTCCACCAGGCGTCATTCGTGAAATAGAAGAAGTACTCTCTAAAGAACTGAAGGCTTCCGGGGCTTCTTCCGCAGCGAAAGTCGGGGGTGTTGAGGCAGTGGCGGAAATGTTGAACACCATGGATAAGACTACGGAAAGCCGAATTCTGGCTACCATCGAGGAATCAAACCCGGATCTGGCAGAACAGATCAGGGAATTGATGTTTACCTTTGAAGATCTTGTGCTTGTCGACCCAACCGGAATGCAGACTATTCTCAAGGAAATCCCGCAGGCAGACCTGGTTCTCTCTCTCAAAACCGCTTCAGATGCGGTTAAAGAACATATCTATAGCAATATGTCGGAACGTGCCGCTGATATGGTCCGGGATGACCTCGACGCATTAGGACCTGTTCGTGTGGCGGATGTCGATGTTGCACAGCAGAAGATTGTGAAAATAGCGAGAAAACTGGAAGAAGAAGGAAAGATTATCATCACCGGCGGAAGCGGTGGCGATGTTATTTAATAACCTTCACCATCTCTTTGCTCAAGGCATCGTCAACTAGTGATACCGATGCCTTTCGGCAAAATCCCCCTCCGATTGCTTCAGCCCGGTTAGTTTTAAGTCTCTTCCAATTTTGCCGTCAGAATACTGAAAATGCTTTGCACCGGCTACCTGATTAAATCCAACAAATGTTGCACCCCCCTCACCGGTTGCAGCTTTATACCTTTTGTATTTTGCCTGATGGACTTGTCTCGCACCTCCGGAAAAAACACCGATTGAAAGCCGCACCTTTCGCTTTCGTTCAATCTGCCATCCAATGAAGAAACCGTCCTGAATTCTCCGGTAAGCGCCACTTCACCGCAAAATACCGCATCTTTCGGCAAAGGGATGTTCAAATGACTGGACAACAAAGCGGCAATTAAACACAGATCGATAGCCGGCTCGACCACCCTGATTCCGCCAGCCAAATTGACGTAAATATCATTTCTGCTGAAATCCATGGAAAGGTGTTTTTCAAGTACTGCAAGAATCACCTGCAATCGATTTCTATCCATGCCTACTGTAGTTCTGGCGGGATAGTTTTGTTGGGTATCACCCACCAGTACCTGTACTTCCAAAAACAATGTTCGAGTGCCTTCATTAGCTGCAAAAATAGCTGTTCCGGGATGATCAGAGGAAAACCTTTCAGCAAACATTTTGCCTGGCTTGGCAACCTCGGCCAACCCTTTATCCGTCATTTTGAATAAACCTATTTCATGAATATTACCGAATCGATTCTTAACGCTTCGCAACACCCGGTGTTGATCCTTTTTTTCTCCTTCAAGATATAAAACATAATCCACCATGTGTTCCAATGTTCGCGGACCTGCGATATCTCCATCTTTGGTGACATGGCCAATCAGCATGACAGATGTTTCCGCTTTTTTTGCATATTGCATTAATGCCGATGCGGTCTCTCGAACTTGTGACACGCTTCCCGCGCTTGCGGTTAAGTGCTCCGTATAAAGGGTCTGAATGGAATCGATAACTACAAATTCCGGTTTTGTTTGCTGTAAACAGCCCACAATCTGCTCCAAATTCGATTCGATGAGGATCGCTATATTTTTCTGATCGATTACCAGGCGATTGGCCCTCTGTTTGATCTGTGCGGCCGATTCTTCACCTGACACATAAAGGACCTGCTTGTTAAGTTTTATCAGACGTGCCAGCAATTGCAGGATTAGAGTTGATTTTCCCACACCCGGTGTGCCCCCGAGCAGACCGATGGAACCTTTTACAAAGCCGCCTCCGATAACACGGTCAAACTCCTTGACTTCCGTACACCAACGTTCTTCATTCCTATCGGTTTTTACACCATCCAATAGCTGCAAAGAAGATTCTGATGCCACCCATCCTTTCCTTGAGGGTTGCGACGATGATTCCTTTAGACTGTCCCATTCTCCGCAATTTGTGCACCTTCCGGCCCATTTCAAGGATTTGGCACCGCATGCTTCGCAAATGTACTCCAACTGCTTTTTGCCCACGTTTTAACTCGATTTAGGTTGATTTCGTAACAATACTTCAAGTAAAGTGTAGCTTTAATAAAGACGCGCAGAAGAAGGGTTGACAAACAGTTTAATGGCTTCAGCCCGCCTACCAATCCAGTTTTTCGGTGATTGATCAGGTATAAACTGTTAAGTGAATGAAAACCACATATCCGTGCTTATTCTCTTTTTCTGGATGTCAATCATAACCATTATATCTGATTACGACCAGTGATTTGCCTTTTCAAGCCAGGCATGGCAGATAAAGGGCTTGGCCGGAATTATTAAGGAATTTCACGCACCAAAATGGCAAAAAAGAAAAAACAAAAGAAAGCCGGAATTGAGAAACGGCGTAAAAACAAACAGCAACGCAAGTCAGCCAGCAAAAAACGAGAACTCGCAAAACAACCCGTTCAAAAGAAAATCTCTCCCGCCAAGTTAAAGCAAAATTTAAAAAACATTCCAAGTTTAATATTTGAACCGGAACTCGAAAAATTGGCTTTTTCGTCCGACCAGATAAATGAAGCACAATCTCAGAAAGAAAAGGTACCGGAGCAAATCGGCTTTTTGGCATCACCCGAGTTTACCGATAAACTAAAAACACAGCTTGATTCAATGAAAGAACGATTCGAGCAACAGGGGGATACCAATAAAACCATGATGGCGCATGCTATCATCTATTTCATGGAACAGGAGAACGCACCTCCTTTCCTGAATCAGATCATTGTAGCAATGTACTTTAACGCTTTGCATCAGATAGAGAATGACGAAGCTCTCACGCTTAAAGAGCTTAATATCCAGTTGAGAGAATATGACAAGGAATGGTCCGAATATCTACAGGAACAGGCAGGCGCATTGTCATCGTTAGAATCGGCAGGGCAGATCGAAGACGCAACCTTTGCGGATAATGAAGCTGAGGCAGAGCTGGAACCTTCGGTATTTGAAAGTGTTGTGGAAGAGTTTGTTGATTACCTGGAATCAGAACAATCGTTAGAGGAAGAACAACGCGAACGCATGCAGGAAGATGTTGAGGTTTTTGTGAACGATTATTTTGAAGACAAGGGAATTACGGAGCTTGATTCTCTCAGATCCCGTAAGGTAAAGACATTTCTGGAGAGTTGGTTTATTAGCACCATGCATCCCACAAAGGAAGATTTGGAGACAATGATCGATTCCCTGGATTCTTTCTTTAACTTCACTATTCAAAAGGACAAAATTTCGCCAGAAAAAGGAAAAGAAATTCTGGACCTGCTTCAGGACAAGGAGATGTTTCTGTCGAACCTGAATATCTAGCAAATTATGGCGAGCCCTAAAATCCTGATTGTTGAGGATAGTCGTTCATTCAGGAATATTTTAAAGCACCTGTTAAAAGCCGTTGACGCTGTCATTACTGAAGCTGCAAATGGTAAATCAGGATTAAAAAAAGCCCAGGCAGAAGAATTCGACTTAATCATTTCCGACGTTGATATGCCCGTCATGAACGGGCTTGATATGTGCAGAGCATTGAAAGATGACATGAAAACCCGAAGTATCCCTGTCATTCTTTTAAGCTCCATGGAAAAAGAAGTTGATGTAGATAAAGGCTTTGAAGTAGGGGCTTCCGCTTACCTCGGCAAATCCACCGCAGAAAAATATCTCATGCAGACCATTGATGATGTTCTGCATCGCTCCGTATTTAATCGAGATCGCACCATTCTCGTTGTGGATGATTCAAAAACCATTCTTAAACTCGTGGAAAGCGGTCTTTCCAAATCAGGTTTTCAGGTGGTTTCGGCATTGAACGGTAAAATAGCCCTGGACCTTTTAAAAAATATGAAGCCGGATCTGATCATCAGTGATCTGGATATGCCGGTTATGGATGGATTTGAATTTCGCAATCGCATCATAGAGAAACAGAAACTGGCAAAAATCCCTTTTATTGTCATGAGCGCCAATAGCGACAGAGCTTCCATGCGAAACATGGTGGAAAAGGGAGCGGCCGCATATCTTGTCAAACCGTTTAACCTGGAACAGTTGGTCATTCTGACAGAAAAACTCCTCTCCAATCAATTTCAATTACTGCTTAAGGATAGACAGCGCCTTGTTTCAGAGCGTAAGGCAATGCTGGGTAGCATTACAGCTTTGGCTCACGCGCTTGAAGCCCGTGATCCATACACAAGAGGTCATTCTGAAAATGTATCCCGATTTGTAGAATATATCGCGGAAGTAATGATCGATTCGAAAGAAGAAATCCAGGCACTAAGAATTGGCGCCGGTTTGCATGACATCGGAAAAATCGGTATTCCGGATAGTCTCCTGTTAAAAAACGGCCAGTTAACCAAAACAGAAAAGAAGATTTTCGAGCAACACCCTGTCATTGGCAGCAATATCTTACAGCCTATTCCCAGTTTGAAACAGATAATTCCCATCGTTTTGTATCATCACGAAAGGTTTGACGGTCTTGGATATCCCGGAAAGCTAAAAGGCAAGGAAATTCCTATCTGGGCCAGGATTACCGCAGTTGCTGATACGTATGATGCCCTGACAACTGATCGCCCTTATCGAAAAGGTTTTCCAAAAGAAGTTGCGTTGCAAATCATCCGGGAAATTCGCGGTACTCAGCTTTGCCCGGAATGTGTAGACGCCTTGTTGGAAACCATGAAATAATGACCCTAACGGTCGTTTTTCTTACCATGCACTCAAATCCAATTAAAACAAGAGGTGACATGTCTTCTCTATTAAACTCCCGCCTGCTCCCCGGTTCAATTAGTTTTATTATAATGTCGGCACTATTTTGCTCATCCCTTTCCGCTAAAACAGAAAAGCAAACCAACTACACCAACAACCCAGTGATTGCCAGGGTGGACTCTCAAGCTTTGCGGATTTCTGACATAGAAGATAAGCAGATCAATGATTTGAGGAAGCAGTTGTTTGAAATCTTGGATATTCAATTAAAAAAAGCTGCTGTAGAAAAACTTGGGCAAAAACACAAGGCTTATGCCGGTGTGCCCAATTTTCGAGTCAAAGATAAGGAAATAAAGGATATGTATGACACCAACGGATTGAGTGCCAAAGGTTCATATGAACAGTTCTACCCGATGATTAAGCAATATCTTCTACAAAAAAAAGAGATGGATCATATCGATCGTCTTTACACACGAGCGATAAAAGCCGGTTTAATTGTCTCCTACCTTGAATCTCCCAATGAATTTCTCGTCAAGGTGCCGGTGGAAACAGCTTATTTATGGGGAAACAAACGTGCCAAAATCATGTTTCTGGAGTTCTCCGATTACCAGTGTCCGTTTTGCACCAGAGTCCAATCGACCATCGCTGTGCTGCGAAAAAAATACGGAAACAACGTTGTGTTCGGATATCGACATTCACCACTACCATTTCATAAAGAAGCAGATGAAGCAGCAATAGCAGCCGAATGCGCCAGGGACCAGGGCAAGTTTTCAGAATATCACGCTTTGTTATTCAACAACCCCAGAAACCAGTTTGTTGAAGATTTAAAACGCTACGCCAAGCAACTGAAAATAAAGGATCAAGCCTTGTTCGAAAAATGTTTGGACAAGGAAACGTATCGTTCCCGTTTAAATCGTGATTTAAAGGTTGCTTCCGAAGCAGGGATCAGGGGGGCTCCCGGGTTTGTAATCGGAAGATACAATCCCAAGACCGGCATTGTGGCTGGAGAAATCTTGGCAGGAGCTCAACCGCAGAACGTTTTTATCGAAATAATTGATAAATACCTTGCAAAAACCAACTAAGCGGCTCGACTTTTAGTTTTTAAAAAGCCGGTTTACCCGGCTTCACCACCTTCTCCAATATGATATCCCCGGACACGAATCATTTTACATTTCAAACACCTGCAAAAGTAAATTGTTTTCTGTACATCCAAAAGAAAAGGGCTGATGGTTTCCATGAATTGCTGATGGACCTGATTCCGATTTCCCTCACCGACACACTTCACCTGGAAAGGACTAATCGTGGTGGTTTAGAATTTTCATCCAATCTGCATAGTGTTCCCGGAGAAGAGAATTTAGTAGTCAAGGCGGTTCGCTTGCTGGAAAAAGTTAAAAACAGACAATTCTCTTTAAAAATCAATTTGGATAAAAGGATTCCATCCGGAGCGGGTCTTGGGGGAGGGAGCGGAAATGCAGCAGGCACCTTGAAAGTCTTGAGTCGATGGTACCAGCTTGACCTTGCCGACAAAGAATTAAATGATCTGGCATTGAAACTAGGAGCTGATGTGCCTTTTTTTCTTGATCCCCGGCCTTCCCTGGCGCGGGGTATAGGTGAAAACTTAAGCGGGATTTCGGAATTTGAGCCGCTCGAATTATTACTCCTTTACCCGGGATTTTCTATTTCCACGGGTAAAGCCTATTCAAATTGTCATATTTCCGGGAGAAAAGAGATTATCCGATCATATACACCGGGGTTTTTATCGACTCAAAAAGCTGATATCAATGATTTTTGGTTATCCCTGGTAAAAAAATACCCGGTATTGATCAATTGCAGACAGCGGTTAATTGATGAAGGAGCAGTGTTTAGCGGTCTTTCAGGTTCCGGCAGCACCGTGTTTGGTGTTTTTGACTGTCATGATAAATGCAGCAAGGCATTTGATGAGTTAAAGTCGCATGAGAGCTGGACAGTTTTAAGGTGCAAAACCATACAGCATCACGACTACTTTGCAATGGGCTAACCGATTCCCACATCCCTGTCTGAACCGACTTCCCAACTTACTTCACCCGGTTATTCAATAAAACATCCCTGTATCCGGGTCTCGCCGTCAATTATGGCATCCTTGCCGCAAATTGATGTTCGGCTGATATATCCAAAGCACTGCTGCGGCAAGGGATACATTTCTTCTTCGTATTGCCTTTTGTAGAGCATCCCTGGACTGCAGCCAGGATGAACAGTGCTATGATGGAATGTAAGATTACTGTTTTCATTGTTGTCCTTATTGTGGTTCCGGTTACTTTGTAATTATTGGATTTATCACCCGGCATACCGGGCGATAAATCCGCTTTGCCAGCATATTAACACAGCTCTCCCCGGTTGAACCGAACCGGGAAAAGGTTTAAATTACCCCAACTATTGCAGCAATCGCAAAACATTGGGAGGTATCTGATTAGCCTGGGCCAGCATGGCAGTTGCAGACTGAGACATAATCTGATGCTTTGTAAATTCAGCCATTTCAGCAGCCATATCTACATCGCGTATGACAGACTCGGCTGAAACGAGGTTCTCACTAGCCACCCTGAGATTAGAGAGATTGCTTTCCAGGGTATTCTTCTGAAAGGCTCCCAGGGCTCCCCGCGTAGCCGTCACCTCGTTGATTGCTTTATCCACAAGGGTTAAAGCATCCGTTGCGCCCTGGAAGGTTCTGACATCGATCTCGTTCAAACTCCTGAAACCGCTTTGATTCAGGACACCTCTTGCCAGGGTGTCTGAGTGAGTACTCCCGAGAGAAATACCCACTGTCTGATCCTGGTTGGCTCCCACCTGAAATTTAAGAGATTTCTGGGATACAAAAACACGACCGACTACTTTACCTTCCTCGGGGATTTCTTCTAATTCAACAACAGCAGCCTCTTCACCTTCGACGGCTTTATCATAGACTTCACATTCAGCCTGAATGCCGATAGGTTCCGATCCTGAGTAACGTATTTTCAATCCGTCAATACAGCTGGCTCCGGCAATTCCGGTTAGAATCCTGCCTTTACCTATGGCAGATTCACCGTTAATGGTTCCTTTGATATCCAAGCCCAACACAGCACTCTCAATCTGCTCAGCTTCTTTTGAAAGCACTCCGGCAGTACTACTTGAGACCTGGAAATTATATTCGGAACCAAACTCCTTATGTCTGGCTGTAATGATTCCTGCTTCATCCACAAAAACATCCACATCCAAGCCGTTGCGTTGAATCTCCGATCGCAGATTCTGTACTGCTGTTTCGACTGTGTCATTGGTATTGGATGTATATTGCGCCATCCGACCGTTCTCAATTACAGTCAATGTTTCACCGGCTTGCACCATTTCATCTGTCAAGGCTGTGGAACCGACCACTCCGGACCTGGTTGAATTCTGAGTGATTTGCACTTCGAATCCATGCTCACTGGAATCCCCGGTTTGCAGAGTTGCCCCCACAAATTCCAGGTTGTTTCCGGTCGCAAATCCGGAAGCACCATTGGAACCATCCAGCAGTCGTTTGTTACCAAACTGTGCCTGATCGGAGATCCGATTAATGGTATCCAAGGCATTCCTGATTTCATTTTGGTCGGCTTGCAACATGATCTCATCGTTTGCACCTTCGTTCGCAGCGTGAATAGCCAATTGCCGCACGCTGGTCAGCAGGTTACTGATTTCGGACATGTTTGCTTCCGTGGTTTGTACCAGGGAGATGGCTGTCTCGGAGTTGTCGATCGCTTGCTTTAACCCGCCAACCTGGGCCCTCATCTGCTCAGATATGACAAGTTTGGCTGGTCCGTCAGCCGCCCTGGTCACTTGAAGCCCGGATGACAATCTCTCCAGTGTCCTGGTGAGCTTATCATCGTTAAGCTTCAAGTTCCGGTGCGCATTAAGCGCACTGATGTTGTTGTTAATCCTTAAACTCATAACATACCTCCTTGTACAAGACTAAGCTTCGTCATACAGGGGGATTCCCTGTCTCCATTAAAAAACATCATCCATATGCTCAAACTCCATTCTAAATTTAACATCCATGTTAAGTCGGTCGGGACGATAGTCCTGCCCGGCCCGACCGATTCCTATTAAAAGCAACTAAAAGCGAAATACAGTCAAATAATTGTCATATTCCACCCCGGACCATACCCGGGGATTATGTCATCTTCTACTGCCAACTTGCTGAAACGACCGTCCATTGATCGTTCACACAAGTTTCCAATCATCCGGCTACTTTCAGTCCATTGAGAGTGACCGGACTATTCCCTGGCTAACCTAATAGCTTCAAGACGTTGGATGGTAATTGATTAGACTGCGCCAGCATAGCTGTTGCAGACTGCGACATAATCTGGTTCCTTGTAAATTCAGCCATTTCTTTCGCCATATCCACATCTCGAATCACAGATTCTGCAGATATGAGGTTTTCATTGGCAATTCTAAGATTTGAAAGATTAGCTTCAAGGGTATTTTTCTGAAAAGCACCCAACTCACCACGAGTTGCCGTCATCTCATCGATAGCTGCATCCACCATTGTCAGGGCATCCTGGGCCCCTTGAAAAGTTCGCACATCGATATCACCCAGGTTTTGAAAACCGGATCTGTTGGCAATGCCCAGGGCGAGACTTTCAGCATCCAGACTTTGCAGAGAAACGCCCACTGTCTGGTTTTGATTTGCTCCCACCTGGAATCGCATTGAGTTTTGTGCCACAAAGACGCGACCTACGGACATTCCTTCTTCAGGAATTTCCGGACGCTCTTCTACAGACGCTTGATTGCCTTCAGCTTCTATGTCTGCCACTTCACAGTCGGGGGGTACTAAAACTCCTTTCCCCTCTCCATAATAGCGGACACTGAGGCCGTCGACGCAAGAGGCACCCTTGACGCCCGTTAATACTTGACCTTTTCCAATGGCAGATTCGCCGTTGATGGTCCCTTTGACATCAAGACCCATGTTGGAACCCTGAATTTCCCCGGAGTTCTCACTGAGCACCCCGGCAGTGCTACTTGACACCTGGAATCCAAAATCAGAACCATACTCCCGGTGATACACTTCGATAGTTCCTGTTTCATTCAAAATGATATCGACATTGAGACCTTTACTCTCAATTTCCGATCTCAGGTTTTGAACGGCAGTTTCTTTGGTATCATCCGCATTGGATGTATATCTGGCCATTTTCCCGTTTTCGATGACAGTCAGGGTTTCCCCTGCTTCCACCATTTCCTGGGTTAAAGCGACATTACCCTGGATATTTGACTTGGTCGCCGCCTGGGTAATTTTCACATCAAAGCCGTGTTCTCTTGAATCCCCGGTTTGCAGAGTAGCCCCTACAAACTCAAGGTCGTTGCCAGTCGTTGTCCCGGAAGCTCCGTTCGATCCGTCGAGCAATCGCTTGTTCCCGAATTGGGCTTGTCTCGCGATGCGATTAATCGTTTCAAGAGCATTGTTAATTTCCTGCTGATCAGCTTCCAGCATGACTTCGTCATTCACACCTTCGTTTGCGGCATGAATGGCCAACTGGCGAATCCCAACCAAAAGGTTGTTAATTTCACTCATGTTCGCCTCGGTGGTCTGAATCATCGAAACAGCAGTTTCGGAGTTGTCAATTGCCTGCTTCAAACCCGCTGTTTGAGCCCGCATTTGTTCTGAAATGACCAACTGAGCCGGACCTTCAGATGCACGGTTGATTCGCAATCCCGAGGATAACTTCTCCAGTGTTTTAGCCATCCTTGCCTGGTTTGCAGCCAGGTTACGATGGGAATTTAAAGCACTGGTATTGTGATTTATCCGTAAACTCATTACCTACCTCCTTGTAATGATTCTAAAACAAAAACATGCAGACGTTTTTGTTCCGAATAGTACTCCTTCCTTTGGAGTCTATTCGTGTTTGGACTGTATGTTGTTTTTCGCTTCTAGTCGCTTACCTCCTGATAAAAAGTTGAAAAAATCAGACTAATGAAGCCTGAGTTGGAAAAACATAGAGTCATGTTCGATCCTTTTAATAAAAGGTTCCAGTTTATTCCCGCCTCCATGGCAGAAACTGTCTATAAAAAATCTGGTAGTAAAAAACTCCAATGAGTTCAAAAAAAGTTTTGTACCACAACACGTTGATATCTTGTAAAATTCACCTCCTCAACTATCCCTTTTCTTTCTATACCCATGAACATTGTCAGCTTAAAAGAAGGTGATAGTGACACTTTTTGATCCGGTTAAAACTCTAAAACCGATTTCATATTGAAACTCGATAATATATCCGGGTTTCACCAAGAAACCTGTAAACGGGTAAAACAGTTCACGTGTTTCAAGCTCTGTATCTCGGATGAGGCACAGCCTGCCTGCTTCAATTCCGGCCTGATGACAAGACATGCCTCATCCGAGCTAATCCGTGTTGAATCACATAAAATACGCTTCAACCCCTCCTTATTCCATCAAATTAAGATCCGCACACTCCTAAATCGCTTTTGCCTTTATAAAAGAGGCCTGGAAACAGATCGTCGTTCAAGTTTTAATAGCAATTCTAAAAATACCCGGCAGCATGTCATCATAAAAACTCTCAGGGCAAACTCAAACCGGCGGATTACCCCAGCGACAGGAATCCCTATAAAACTTCACCCTGGAATCTGACGAGATGTTGATTCCGGATTTATCTCAAGCGTCCCCGGGGAATAACGTTGTAACTTTAAACGTTCTTTCCGCGACGACATACATAAGGTATTTTCATGTATGACCAAATGAATTGTTAACATTAAACCAGTGTTAAACCCCAAAACACTTTTGTCTTTAAAAATTTCTTTGCATCTATCCACAAAGGCTTACAGCTTCTTTAAGCAGACCTGTTCACATCCATTCCGTTCAAGGTATTGAAACCATGCAATTTTTAGAAGCTACGCATTCAAGAGCCTGAGTACCTTGTCAGAATCCTGGTTCGATTGTGCCAGCATGGCTGCGGCGGACTGTGTTTTGATCTGGTTGCTTGTATAAGTCGCCATTTCTTTAGCCATATCGGTATCCCGGATCACAGATTCAGAAGAAATCAGGTTCTCATTTGCCACTTTCAAATTTGACAAATTTGATTCCAGCGAATGCTTCTGAATAGCTCCTAATCTTCCCCTTTCAGCGGATATCTGCATAATTGCTTCATCCACAATGCGCAGGGAATCCTGGGCATGTTGGTGTTCCAGGACAGATATGTCAGCCAAAGAACGTATTCCGGATTTATTAATGACATTCGTTCCCAGGCTACTGGGTTTCATATTACTCAATGAAAATCCCACAGTATTGGTAAGATTGCCGCCGATCTGAAATTTCATGGAATTCTGGGAGACATAGACCCGTCCCACAGAAACCCCTTCTTCCGGAATTTCCCGCCTTTCCTTGACCAGACCTCCATTTTCAGATTCCATGTCATAGACAACGCACTCCGGCGCCATCAACAATTCTTTGCCGTCTGCGTAGTACTTGATTTTTAATCCTTCAATACATTTGGCACCCTTTATTCCGGTTAGCTCCTGCCCTACACCGATAGCAGACTCCCCGTTGATGGTGCCTTTAACATCCAGACCATTGGAAACTGAAGTTATTTCACCTGCTTCCGTGCTAAGTACCCCGGCAGTGGTGCTGGAAACCTGGAACATACTGTTTGAACCGTACTCGCTATGCTTCACTTCGATGTATCCTGCATCATCTACAGATACATCAACATTCAGCCTGTTACGATCGATTTCCGAACGCAGATTCTGCACAGCCGTTTCAACAGTGTCGTTGCTGGTTGTTGTATAGCTGGCCATTTTACCGTCTTCTATGACGACAAACTGTTCGCCCGCATCAACCATTTCCCGAGTTAAGGCAGTAGTACCTTTGATTCTGGATTTTTCAGCAGCTTGGGAAATTCTGACTTCAAATCCATTTTCTCTTGAATCCTTTGTCGCTGTGGTGGCGCTAATAAAGTCCAGGTCACCTCCAGACGTTGCCCCGGTAACACCGTTAGAACCATCCAACAGCTTTTTCTCTCCAAATTGGGCATTCAACGCGATTTGCTGGATCGTTTCCAAAGCATTGCGGATCTCCATTTGATCAGCTGCCAGGGTTGCATCACTATTCGCCCCATCGTTAAGGGCATGAATAATGAGCTGTCGAACCCCTGTAAGCAGACTTGTGATCTCTCCCATATTCGCTTCCGTCGTTTGCAGAAGTGAAACGGCGGTCTGGGAATTATCAATTGCCTGGTGTACACCGGCAATTTGTGATCGCAAATGCTCCGATATAGCAAACGCCGCTGGTCCATCAGATGCCCGATTGATCCTTAGCCCGGATGATAATCTTTCCAAAGACTTGGATAAATCAGCCTGATTGAACTGTAAATTGCGGTTTGCGTTTATAGCCCTGATATTATGATTCACCCGAAAAGCCATAATCTACCTCCCTGTAGATTAAGTTTAGCATCTCCAATAGATTCATATCGAAACCTTCGACAATCCCTGTCAGAGAGCGATTCATAATCAGCGCTTACTAGCTCATAAGAACTCACCCTTTATTTTAAAACCCGGCAACACTCTGTTCACCGGGTATAAAGGATTCCGATCCTAGCTCAACAGCTGCAGTACGTTTTGTGGCAGCTGATTAGCCTGTGCCAACATTGCAGTAGCTGACTGAGTCATGATCTGGTTCCTGGTGAACTGAGCCATTTCCTTAGCCATATCCACATCTCGAATGACAGATTCGGACGATATCAAGTTCTCATTCGCTATTCGCAGGTTAGAAAGATTCGCTTCCAGGGTATTCTTCTGAAAAGCCCCAAGTTCGCCCCTAAGAGCAGTGACATCATCAATGGCTTGATCAACCATTTTTAATGTATCTTGAGCTCCCTGGAAATTGGTGACATCAACATCTCTCAGGCTGTCGAATCTTGAATGATTCCTTACCCCCTTAGCCAGTTGCTCCGTTCCAAGGTTTTGGACGGAAATACCGACGGTTTGGCCCCTGTTGGCACCAACTTGAAACTTCATGGAGTTTTGGGCAACAAAGACGCGTCCTACGGAAACGCCTTCTTCCGGAATTTCCAATTGCTGCGCTGGTTGCGTTCCGGGGGGTTCCTCACCTTCCGCGTACTCAAGGTCCGCAACTGTGCAGCTTGGCGGTACTATCAAGTCCTTACCTTCGCCATAGAACCTGACACTCAATCCATCCACACAACTGGCACCTTTCACACCCGTCAGCACCTGACCATGACCAACAGCCGATTCGCCATTGATTGTTCCCTTGACATCATTTCCTCTCTCAGACACCTGGATCTGTCCGGATTCCTGACTAAGAAGACCGGCAGTGCTGCTTGAAACCTGAAAGGAATAGTCCGAACCGTATTCCTTGTGTAATACCTGTAGGGTCCCGACTTCATCCATAATGACGTCAACATTCAAGCCTTTGCGGTTCACTTCAGACAGTAGGTTTTGCACCATGGTTTCTTTTGTGTCATCCGCATTGGAAGTGTAAGTCGCCATTTTACCATTTTCTATAATGGTCAGTGTCTCACCGGCCTTGACAATTTCATCCGTCACTGTAGTGGTACCCTGCACTCCAGCCTTGGAAGCCGCCTGGGTGATTTTCACGTCAAATCCATGTTCACGGGAATCGCCTGTTTCCAGGGATGCTCCCACAAACTCCAGGTAACCACCTGTGGTTGTTCCGGACGCACCTCGGGAACCATCCAACAGTTTTTTCTGACCGAACTGCGCCTGATCGGAAATTCGATCAATCGTAGCGAGGGCATTATCAATTTCCTGCTGATCAGCCGCCAGCATTACTTCATCATTCACAGCTTCGTTTGAAGCGTGAATAGCCAGTTGCCTGATTCCAACCAAAAGGTTGTTGATTTCCGAAAGGTTTGCTTCAGTGGTCTGAATCAACGAAACAGCTGTTTCCGAGTTATCAATTGCCTGGTTCATACCGGCAATTTGGGCCCGCATCTGTTCCGAAATCACCAGGGAAGCCGGTCCTTCGGCAGCCCTGTTGATTTTAAGACCAGAAGACAATCTCTCCAGAGTCCGCGCCATTGCGGTCTGGTTCGCTTGCAAATTCCTGTGGGAATTTATGGCAGCGGTATTGTGGTTGATTCTTAAACTCATTTTCTACCTCCTTGTAGTTCAAAACAATCGAGTTAGAGACCGCAGAACTGTATGCACAGCTCCGCATACCAATTTATTAGGAAGTTCTGGTCACCCATTGCTCCCTAGTTACTAATAGCACTGCTTTTATTGGTTTTTTTGTGAAACATCCTTATTTCAACATACCCAATAAAACAGCAACTATTATTCTGAAAAATAAGGGATTAGCAGACCGATCCCTCTAAAGTTGGACCTATCCATACCAGGTCCTATTTGATCCTGCATAACTGATCACGACGTATTTCCATACCAATTAAACTCCTGCTGGTTGAAATACTCAGCTGAAGGCAAGCAGTTGAACGGATTGCTCCACCTGACTATTTCAACCCAAGTCCCAAATTGAAGCTTCCATTTATATCATGGCTCCGGACTCCTGTTACTTCCACTGACAATAGTACAGCAAATCATTAGCTTGATAGTTTATTCAACCCGACTCCAAAATCCTCACGGACCCGGGTCTCATCCACAATTCATGAACACTGAAGTACATGGCATGAATTCCCAATAGTTGTTGTCGTCTCACCCATGAGAAGCGCAGCCTATAGCTTCGAAAGAAGAATCTGTCAGTAATTCAAATAGATTCCACGTTCCAAACAATAAGATTACAGTTTTCAAGCTCAGACTTGTTGATAGGCAACGAGTTGTTGCCCTTCCCAAAATAAAACCTAAGCACCTGGTTTAATACATATTTTTTTTTATCAATTGTAGGGTGGATCAAACGAAACAGATCCCCCAACTCGTGTTGTCAAATAATCTACCTATGTAGAATCCCATAAAAACTCCGACAGATCTTTTTTCATCATTTCAAGACTCCATTTTCATAATCATTCAGGTTGATGGGCAACGAGTTGCCCATCCAACACTTAAATCCAATTCCCTGGTTTAATAAGTAAGCTTTTACAATTGTAGGGTGGATCAAGCGAAGCGGATCCACCAACACTCCGGCAGCATATGACTCCCTTAACAATATTGTATACCTGCTTATCCCCGGGGCGCTAAACTCCCCACTTGGAAACCGCCGGACACACTGCTCCCCTTACTTTTTCAGCATCGCATTGATCTGCCCAATCATATCCTCGGCTTTGTCTTTTGAAAGAAAAAGCCCGTCATCACTGACCACAAAAGGCGCGGTACTCCCTTTCAGCATATCCAGGGTTCTTTCGACGTACTCGTTTTCCTTTTGTTTCAGCTCTTTTGCCAGGAATTGAAGGTAGACAATACTCCAGATCACAATTTTCAGGGCATCAAACCGTTCTTTATCTTTCATCACCCGCACAGATCGCAGGTTTTCATATCCACTGCAGTTTGTGACACCTGCGGCAAGGGTGTTCGGATCTATCGACGGCAGACTAAGCATTTCCATTGCTGATTCTGCGGCATTAAGGGGTATAGCGATACCGTTCTGTACGGTATGAACGACCCCGACAACTTGCCCCGGGAAATCCACCGCACCATTGTAGAATACAACCAAACCATCGGTTTGTTTGTTTCCCTTGTCTCCAATCAGAAATCCGCCATCACCATGAGCACTTTCAGATCCTATCATGCCCGCGATATCAATACCCGGGGCGGATGACATATACTGACCCGGTATATCGGAAATCAGTCGGCTTTTGTAACTCATGCCTTTAAAACTGTTTTTTGACCCTAATTGGTTGTGTCTGAAAAACAGCCTGTTATCGTGAGTTCTAAAAACATCCACGTCAATATGGTGCTCAATCAGGCATTCCTTAAGGTTTCTAACCAACGAATCCGGGGTCTCATCTTTCCTTATTCGATACCGCACATCCTGTGATCCGTCATTCAAGGCAATCAGCTTCTCCTGGTCCACTTCCGTTTGAGTCACCTGGTTCTTGCCTATTAAAACGGGTGGTTTAGGAGGTTGGTAGATCTGAACCGGAAATCCTTTATCCGGCGAGGTTGCCACGCGCGCCGACCCCCGTACAAACTTCAAACGTCCTCCTTCAGCCTTGCCTTTTATTCCATAGCTGCCATCCAGGACTTTCCTCCCTTGAAATTTCGAGGTGTCCACCAGGTTTTCAATCATGATCAAACGGTCTTCAATAAACCGATTGACCACCGATGTTGGTACATTGGTCGTATGAGAACCCGGATCATTTTGCTCCAGGAATTGTCTGATTTCCTGGAGCCACTGTTTTGTTTTTTCTATCCCAAGTTGGGCTGCTTGAAGTAAGGAAACCCCGCTCTCCAGCCTACCTATGGTGGAAAACCTTCCTTGGTTTACCGGGGAAACATACTCCATTTCCAATAGTGGATTTGATGACGGTTTTTTTAAGGCTTCTTTAAGGCCTTCATCGTTCACCAGATTCTCCAACTTGAGCGCATTTTGATTTTTATATGACATCAAAACGACCTCCTGTTTCTTTGCGTCTTCGAATTTAACAAATCAGCATCCGCTGTTTGTTATTTGCTTCACATGTCGAATTAAAATCTGCTTTGAAACCCTGCAACTTAATCCAGCCCTCCCTGGCTTTTAAAGCAGCAGATGTTTGATTCAAGTAGATTTTTAGTTTTGCACCGACATAACCGTATAACGATTCCTCCGTAATTGGTTTTTAGGACATGCTTATTTTCCGGTATTGAATCTTGCCCGGAAGTTTGCATGTGAATTATGAAAAGTGTGCTTCAAATACTTATTGTAAAATCCAGTCACAGAAAGGGATGGATAGATCAATAAAATTAGATAGATGGGCGCCATCCTTTAAATCTGGTGATACATTTCGCCCCTCTTAAAAATTATCCACCGAAATAGCTTCTGTGTTTGTTACCTGGTATATGTCTATTCCCGTATTGACATAATTTCATTCTCATATGCTGCATCCGCAGGTATCGACTTGGGATAACTCCAATCAAAGAGATTCACGTTTATATTTCGGGAACTCGATTGATAGAAATCTTCCATCAATTACTGCAACAGGGCCAGCACGTTGTTTGGTGTTTGGTTTGCCTGGGCCAGCATGGCTGTGGCTGATTGCGTCATAATCTGATTCCTGGTGAAT
>JANQLH010000197.1 GCA_028280735.1 SAR324 cluster bacterium
GGCGTCAGCTCCGTATTCAGCGCTGCTGCTGAGATGGGGTCTCCGCTGATGCATGACTTTTGCACAATCAGCCTCAGTGATCTGTTGACACCGTGGTCGGTAATTGAAAAAAGGCTGGAACACGCTGCAAAAGGCGATTTCGTTATTTCTCTCTACAACCCGAAAAGCCGGGGTCGCAAACAACATATTAATCGGGCGGTAGACATTTTAAGCAACGAGATTGATACCGGAACCCCGACAGCACTGGTCAAGAATGCCGGGCGAGAAGGCAATGATAGAAAGCTGGTAACTTTAGGCACGATTGATTTTGAATTTATCGACATGAAAACAGTTGTTATCATCGGGAATAGCCAGACCTACACCAAAAACGGCTGGATGATTACACCCAGGGGATATAAGATTTGATTTGGATAATTGGCGGCACCTCAGAAGCCGCAGAACTGGCAAATGCGCTCCGGGGAAAGGTTGATTTTGTAGTCTCGGTTGCCACCAAAACGGGTAAAGAATTTCTTGAAGATTGTCGGGTTGAGGTAGGCCGCATGAACGTTGCTGCCATGAAAAATTACATCCGCATCCGTAATATCAACATCATCATTGATGCGTCCCACCCTTATGCCGCAGAAGTGACAGACAATGCCAGACAGGCATCGAAAGCAACCGAAACCGACTATATTCGTTTCACCAGACCTAAAGAGTCCCATGAAGGCGCAGTCACCATGCACTCCCTCACCGAGTGTCTGCACTATTTAAAAAGCATTTCAGGGACTGTTTTTTTTACCACCGGCAGCAATCAGATCAAACATTTCGAAACGGTTAAAGGTGAAAACCGCTTTGTCTATAGAATTCTGCCGACCCCGGAAAGTACCGAAGAATGCAGAAAAGCAGGAGTGGCATTAAAAAACATCATCGCAGCCCTGGGACCTTTTTCCATCACTTTAAACAAAGCCATGTTCCAGGATTTTGAAGCCAACTACGTGATTATGAAAAACTCGGGAAAAAGGGGCGGCACCTCAGAAAAAATAGAAGCTTGTCGACAGCTTAATATAACACCCGTAATTATCGAAAGAGAAGACGAAACCGGGTTTACCGGTCTGGACAGACTGGTTACCCATGTATTGTCCTCAATCAGTTAACTGTTTTTAAGAACATTTGTCGCAATGAATAGTAATTTAGCACCTTGTGTATCGATACTGGGAACAGGCTCCGATGTCGGCAAAAGCATAGTTGCCGCTGCCTTGTGCCGGATATTCAGGGATGAGGGATTTAAGGTTGCCCCCTTTAAGGCACAGAATATGTCCAACAACTCTTCAGTCACGCATGAAGGTGGCGAAATGGGACGCGCACAAGTAGTTCAGGCCCAGGCTGCCGGAATTACCCCCCATGTGGACATGAATCCCGTGTTACTAAAACCAAGTTCCAATGTCGGGTCCCAGGTTATTCTTCAGGGCAAGCCCCTCTACAATGTTAGTGCCAGGGATTATTTTCGTAATACCGATGAACTTTTTCAAAAATCCCGGGAAAGTCTCGAACGTCTGCGCAAACGCTATGAGCTTATAGTTATCGAAGGAGCCGGATCATGCGGTGAAGTCAATCTCATGCAAAGAGATTTTGTAAACTTCAAAACGGCACAGGCAGCCGATGCCCCCGTCATACTGGTCGCAGATATCGATCGCGGTGGTGTTTTTGCTCAGCTCATCGGCACACTGGCAGTAATTCCCGAAAAGCACAGAAACCAGGTCAAAGGTTTTATCATCAATCGATTTCGTGGAGATCCCACCTTATTTGACGAGGGAATTACTTATTTGGAAGAGAAAACAGGATTACCGGTATTAGGTCTCGTCCCCTTTTTCGATCATATTAAAATCGATTCCGAAGACAGTGTCTTGCTTGAATGCCTGGTTGATCCGAAAGAAGGTCCTACACCTGGAAAAGCTAATATTGCTGTCTTGCGTTTTCCTCATATCTCAAATTTTACGGACTTCCTTCCCTTGGAAAATGATAGCCAGGTAAATCTGCATTATTTGCAACAACCACGATCCCTGGTTGATTATGACATTGTGCTTCTGCCAGGTTCGAAAAACGTGCGTTCTGACCTAAGATGGCTTAAGTCGGGAGGATGGGACCGGCGTCTGAGGGAATATTCCGCAGGTGGGGGTGAAATTGGCGGTATCTGCGGGGGATACCAAATCCTAGGTTCCTCAATCTCGGACCCTCAAGGGGTTGAAGATCTGAAAGGAGAAGATGTCGGTTTAGGGATGCTACCCTTAAAAACAATCATGAATCCTCAAAAGACCCTCAGTCGATCGGTAGGCAGATGGATCGATTCCGGCGATCCTATTGAAGGATATGAAATTCATATGGGTCAAACAGAACTAACCGGAGACCTGGATTCCTTGATTCAGCTTCAATCCAGAAACAATGAAGCTACGGCCGAATGTGACGGAGCTATCTCGAAAGATGGCAAGGTATGGGGGACTTATTTTCACGGCTTGTTCGACAACAAACCATTCAGGCAACGGTTTTTAAAACGATTATATTCAAATTATCAACCGGACC
This sequence comes from SAR324 cluster bacterium, assembly GCA_028280735.1. Taxonomy (GTDB): domain Bacteria; phylum SAR324; class SAR324; order XYD2-FULL-50-16; family XYD2-FULL-50-16; genus JAHJTV01. The sequence goes on from JANQLH010000197.1 coordinate 2,557, forward strand.
ACGGACAACCGGACCTTCCAATTAGCGAGTTTAGAAACCAACAATACGATCTGCTGGCTGCCCACTTTAGAAAGCACGTCAACATAGAAAAAACAAAATCAATTATCGGAATCTAATGTGTATGACTTCACAAACCAATCAACCCCATATCCACGGCGGTGCCCCTCAACACGCCTTAAAACGGTTTGGAATTGAGCAATCCAATATAACTGATTTCAGCGTTAACGTAAGCCCCATGGGACCTCCCAGAACAGTTTATCAAAACTGGAACAAACTGAGCGGAACGATTGAAGTCTATCCCTCGGTTGATGGAGACGGCGTTGCAGAATACTATCTCCAACGATTTGGTTTGAATCGCGAGAACATCCTTCCCGGAAACGGATCTACAGAGTGTATCTACTTGGTACCGCGAATATTGGGATTTAAGAAGGTAGCTATTGTCACTCCTTCGTTTCATGACTATGAGCGGGCGTGTCTGGTGGCAGGCTCAGAAATCATGGAGTTGCCTTTGAAGGTAGAGGACAAGTTTGCAGAGCCTGATTCAGCCGAGCTTGACGACCTGTTAAAATCCGTAGATGCGTTATTGTTGGGAAATCCAAACAATCCAACCGGTACTCTCTTTAAAACGGAAACATTGTTGGATCTGGCTGAGAAACATCCGGAAAAATGGTTGTTGGTGGATGAAGCATTCCTGCAGTTTTTGGATGACTATGAACAGAAGACCTTAACAGCTCCGCATCGTTTACGAAAAAACATCATTGTGTTTCACTCTCTCACCAAGCTTTATGATATCCCCGGAATCAGACTTGGAGCTGCCATCGGTCATTCCGACACCATTAGCTTGTTGAAATCGCACAAAGAACCCTGGACTGTGAACGGTATTGCTGAAAACATCGCTCAATTACTGATCGACACAAAGGATTATGAGCAGAGTTTAAAAAGCCTCATTAAAAAAGAACAACAACGATTTGTTAATTCACTAAAACATCTCAAAGGAATTTCTTTATACCCGTCCCCGGTTAATTTCATGTTGGCTCGCTGGGAAGCAAGCAACAACCTCGATGATTTGTTGCGATTTCTGCTTGCCAATGGAATTCATATTCGCGATTGCAGGAACTTCCGCCGTTTGGAAGATAATTTTTTCAGATTCGCCATCCTCAAATCAACCGACAACAAACACCTGATCGATTTGGTGACAGAAGCAACCAAGCGGGTTTTTGCATGAAAGAATGCTTGATTGTATTGCTAGTGGCCTTTGTATTGGATCTCTACCTTGGAGATCCTGTTTACCGCTTCCATCCGGTGCGGTTGATCGGGCATCTGATTCACTTTATGGAAAAGCTGTTGGAGAGGTTAAAGCTATTCAACCGGCTGGGAGGATTCATCCTTTTATTGGCTACGCAAACAATAGCTGCAAGTGTATTCCTGATTATATATAGCCTGGTCAGTCCCTATTCAATAATAGTCGCCGTATTTATAGTTTACTCTTCTCTTTCCATTCAGGATCTGGTTAAACATGGTAAAACGGTTATGTCAGCTTTGGAGAAAGACGACCAGTCTCAGGCCAGGGATGCAGTACAAATGATGATTGGGAGAAATGCCAAATACCTGGATAAACACGGGGTGGCTCGTGCAGCTGTGGAGAGTATTGCCGAAAACTTCGTGGATGGTTTCCTCTCTCCGATGTTCTGGTTTACCTTGGGTGCGTCAGTCGGAGAATTAATCGGGTTAAGTCCACTGACCATGGGTTGTGTCTTCATTTTGACTTACAAAACTACCAATACTCTGGACTCCATGGTCGGCTACAAGAATAAACGCTATTTAACCTTCGGTACAGCCAGTGCCAAACTGGATGATTTGATGAATTATCTTCCGGCCAGATTGGGAATTCCCATCATTGCTTTTTCAGCCTTGGTATGCAGATTGGATGGCAGGCAAGCGCTATTGGTTGGTTGGAAGGACCGGTTAAAACACAGCTCACCCAACGCAGGACATGCCGAAGCCGCTGTTGCCGGTGCTCTTCGAATTCAATTAAACGGTCCGGGAATCTACCCCCACGGAAAGGTGGATAAACCCTGGTTAGGTACAGGTACAAGAATGGCAACGGCAAAGCACCTCAAACAATCATCCCACCTGGTACTGACAGCTGCTTTTGTTACCATGGCAATCTGTATTGCCGTGCTGGCTTCAATCTAAACTACTTTTCAATACCGACCCTGGCCTTAACACCTTCCTTATAATAGTGTTTAACTTCTTTCATCTCAGTCACCAGATCAGCTCGTTCGATCAACTTGGGATCTGCGTTTCTTCCGGTTATAATCAGCTCGGTGCCTTCGTGTTTGGCTTCAATCAGTGCCAGAATATCATCCACATCAATGAGCTTTAAACTGGTCGCTATATTCCCTTCGTCCATGATTACCACCTGGTAATCTCCGCTGGTCGCTGCAACCCGGATCTCATCCAGTCCTGCCTTGGCTTTTTCAAGATCTTCCGGTTTAGGGTTGTTTCGGATAAAAACATCCCTGCCATATTGACGCACCGTCACCTGTTCTGAAAGTCTTCCCAGAGATTCCAATTCAGCATAAGTCATCCCCTTGACAAATTGACCGATAAATATTTTATACCCCGCTCCTACAGCCCTCAATGTCAATCCCAGGGCTGCCGTGGTCTTACCTTTGCCGTTTCCGGTATATACCTGCACATATCCTTTCATGAGTCACCCTTAAATAATGTTTTAATTCCGATCACTGTTTACTCCGAACGTAAAGTCTACTTACCACCCCCCAATCCAGCAATACTGATCTGATGTTTAACTGCCATTACGATAGAAACCCGACTATTATGCAGTGGAATGCATAATAGTCTTGACTATTGTGCATTCCACTGCATAATAGTCGAAAAAGAGAATACATATGGAACGTAGCTATAAAAAATACATTGTAAAGGATTTAAAAAAGAAATTGGTTTTTCTCACAGGACCGAGACAAGTGGGCAAAACATGGCTGGCGAGAAACATATCAGAGTTGTACAGTTCTCACGCCTATTTGAATTATGACAATTTGCAGGATCGGCAGATAATTTCAAAGCAAGCATGGCTTGATGACGTTGAACTGCTTATTTTGGATGAATTGCATAAAATGGACGGCTGGAAAAATTTTATCAAAGGTGTATTTGATACGAAGCCTAAAGGTATGCAGATATTGGTGACAGGTAGCGCAAGACTGGAAGCATTTCGCCAAAGTGGTGACTCCCTGGCTGGAAGGTTTTATCGCCATCGATTGATGCCGATTACCCCCGCAGAATACCACCAGGTTAATAATGAAGATGAAAGACAGCTAAATGACTTTATGACCTATGGTGGGTTTCCTGAGCCATTTTTAAGCAAGGATACGGTTGAAGCAGATCGCTGGAGGATGCAATACATTGATGGCCTTATTCGTACCGACATTTTAGATTTTGAAAAGATACATGACTTCAATGCCATTCAGCTCGTTTTGGAACTACTCAGATCCAGGGTAGGATCACCTCTTTCCTACAAATCCATAGCGGAAGATGTAGGTATCGCTCCAAACACTGTCAAAAAATATGTGCACGTTCTGGAATCGTTGTACATTATTTTTCGCATTCCACCCCATTCAAGAAAAATTGCCAGGTCAATTCTAAAGGAACCCAAAATCTATTTCTACGACACCGGTATGGTTGTGGGTGATGAAGGAATCAAATTTGAAAACATGGTAGCTGTTTCCCTTTTGAAACACGTTTATGCGCTGAATGATTACCTCGGGAAACCCTACCAACTCAACTATCTGCGTACAAAAGACGGCTATGAAGTTGATTTTTGCCTGGTAAACAACAATATTCCGGAATTGATGATTGAAGCAAAACGCACTGAGGATCAACCTGAGAAACCAATGCTGTATTTTCACAAACGATACAATATCCGCGCTATGCAATTGGTGCTTCGTTTACGACAAGAGAGGACGGTTGGGGAAATTGAAATTCGTAGAGCCAAGTCTTTCTTAACATCACTTATGATATAATAGCTTATATCTGTCCCTTTTTATTTAATGGTCATGGGAATACCGCTAACCATAAAGACCACCTTGTCAGCCAGTTTGGCGACCTGTTGATTCAAATGCCCGGCCGCATCTCGGAATTTTCTGGAGAGTTCGTTTTCCGGAACTATGCCCATTCCGACTTCATTGGTCACGATAATGATGTCGCAAGGAGGAGAGGGTAGCCGGTTTAAAAACCCCGACAATCTTTGTTCCCGCTCTTTTTCTGTTTGTAGATGAAACAGCAGGTTTCCCAACCAAACCGTGAGACAATCCAGCAGGATCACACTATTGCCGTCATCAACAGAAGCTATGGCAGCAGCCACTTCCAATGGTTCTTCGATGGTATGGTAACTTCCGCCACGTTCTTCCTTGTGTTTTGATATTCGGGCTTTCATTTCATCGTCCATGGCCTGGGCTGTGGCAATGAATACTTTGTTTTGGTATTGCTCTGCCAATTCCAGGGCGTATGAGCTTTTACCGCTTCTGCTGCCACCTGTAACCAGGGTAACAGTCCGACTTTTCTGTTGCATGGTGATCGATTAAAAATAGATGGTTTCAATTAAAATATAGATTACTGCCAATATGGGGACCAGGGTTTCTGTTAATTCACACCAGGCTCCCAGGAGATCACCTGTAATTCCGCCCACACGTTTCATACAGTAAAAGCCATACAACCTGGTTAAGCTCCAGACAAGAACCAGAGCGGCAAGACCGGCAATTCCGTTCAGCAAATACAAAACCGCAGCTACCCAGGTAAAAGAAAACACCCGGTGTCTTTTTCCGGCGTTTGCTATAAACGGTCCTGCCGTTCCTTCTTCCCTGGCATAAGGAAAGGTAACGATTAAATCCACCATCATGGTTCTGGAAATCAAATAGGCGGAAGCAACCCAGATAAAACCGGAAAGCTCAAACAAGCGTACCAACGCGACCCATTTGGCCAGTAAAACCGTAATCAATGCAATCACACCAAAAGTACCAAGAAACGAATCTTTCATGATTGCCAGTGTCCTGGTTCTATTGTAACCTCCCCAAAATCCGTCGGCGAAATCTGCCAACCCATCCAGATGCATGCCCCGGGTCAACAAAATTCCAACCACCACCAGGATAAGTGCCAGTCCTTCCGGCCATTGATTCCCCGCTAACCTGTAAAAACCTGTTACAATTCCAAATTGAATCGCCCCAAGCACTCCCCCCACCAAACTGAATCCGTAAAGTGAATTGGAAAAGTTCTCGGAATCCTTACCAGGGATCGGTAGGATTGAAAGTGTTCTGAAAGCGGTAATAAGTCCTCTAATTAGCTCCATTCCCAATGTTATGTCATGCAAGTTGGTTTGAGTATGTGCCGGCTTTTAAATACTATGCACAAGAGATAGAAAAATGCGATACTTATCAGAAACCCCTATCACAGTCGGGCAATTAACCATAGTGCCATAATTGATCATGACAGGTTGCATCTCAATATCATCTATAAAAATAATGACATGCTAACAAGGGTGCCCTCAAAAAAAAAACGATTTTTTGAAGCTTGACTTTCACTATTAAAGCAATTAATTTCACCATTGTGAATTATTTGTCTTGCCGGTGCAAGGATTCCTAATAAACTGATATGACAGAGCAGATCCCCATTTTGGCTTACTCAAGTGCCGTGGTTTTACTGGCAGGCTTTATCAGGGGATATAGCGGATTTGGGGCATCGATGATCATCGTTATCGGATTATCGTTTGTGTTTCCAGTCGCAACAATCGTTCCGGTCATTTTGATCCTGGAAATCCTGGCAAGCTCTTACCTGTTGCCAAGGGTACACAGGGAAGTCGATTGGCCTTCATTAAGGGTTTTGTTGGTTGGTGTGGCAATCGGAACTCCCTTGGGTGTGTATTTTCTGACAGCAGCTCCGGACAGGGTAATGAGGGCTGCCATATCGGTTTTGATAATCATAGTCATACCGCTGTTGTGGAAAGGTTTTTCATTAAAAAAAATGCCGGGCGCAAAAACCACCCTGGCTACAGGCGTATTCTCCGGCATAATCAATGGCAGCGCGGCGATTGGCGGACCGCCGGTGGTTCTCTTTTATTTTTCATCTCCAAAAGGCAACGATATTTCCCGGGCTTCTCTGATCGCTTTTTTTTTGATGACCGATTTGATTGCATCGGGAGTCTGCATATGGAAAGGCCTGGTCACACAACAAACAGTTTTCATGGTCGGGTTGCTGGTCGTACCACTCGTTTTAGGATTGACCATCGGAGCACGATCCTTTTTCAAAACTGATCCGGAGCTTTTCCGCAAAAGAGTGTTGGGACTATTGCTATTTATGGCCTTAATCACATTTTTTAGATCCATTTAGACCTAGGGATCAGGCTTGCATCTTTGGAATGTTGAGATAAAAAATCCAAAGATGCAAGCCTGACCCCTTTTTTAGGGAGACACACATGAAGTTACCAGTGAAGGGAGTCGATAAGCAGGAAATACTTGATCGACTGGATTCTTTTAAAGCGGATGATTTAGATTGGAAATCCGGGAAGGTATTCGGTTATATTTTTGATCCGGGCCGAGAGGCGATGGAGGTGGGAAAACAGGCTTATATGAAGTACCTCACTGAAAACGCCCTGGATTTCACATCGTTTCCAAGTCTCTTTAAATTCGAGAAAGAGATTGTGGAGATGGCCATAGATCATTTACAAGGAGGCAGCCAGGCAACAGGTAATTTTACCAATGGCGGCACGGAAAGTATTATATTAGCGGTTAAATCTGCTCGAGACCGGGCCAGAAAACTAAAACCAGCGATCAAAGAGCCGGAAATGATTCTGCCCATCACGGCTCACGCAGCATTCCATAAAGCTGCCAGGTATCTCAACGTAAAGACGAAGCTAATTGGTGTTGATAAAAATTTTAGAGCCGATTTAGCAGAGTTAAAAAAAGCCGTTTCGACAAATACCATCCTGATTGTCGGTTCTGCGCCATCTTATGCCCATGGTGTCATCGATCCGATTAAAGATATGGCGGCAGTAGCGTTGGAGAACAATATTCTGTTTCATACCGACGCCTGTGTGGGAGGATTTATGCTGCCTTTTTTCAAAAAACTCGGAGAGCCGGTGCCCGAATTCGATTTTAGTGTTCCGGGTGTCACATCCATATCGATGGATCTCCATAAATACGCATACACTCCCAAGGGAGCCTCACTCGTTTTATACAGGGACCGTGAACTAAGGAAACATCAGATCTTCGCGTGTTCAGACTGGACAGGTTATACCATCATTAACAACGCCATATTAAGTTCACGCAGCGGCGGTCCCATGGCAGCTGCATATGCCGTTTTGAACTTCCTGGGTGAAGACGGATACCTTGACATTGCAAAAAACAAGATCGAGGCTACTAAAAAGCTGCTTGAAGGTGTCGAAAAACACCCCGATTTGAAAATTATGGCCAACCCCGATTTTTGTATGTTTTCCTTTACTTCCCATACCATTAACATCTTTCATTTGATCGATGAAATGAACTCCAGGGGGTGGTATATTCAACCGGCTCTTTCCTACGGGCCATCGAGACATAACATCCACCTTTCCATTAATCATTCCAATGTGGAGTGGGTGGATGCGTTTTTGGAAGAACTCTATGACTGCGTTGAGGCTGTTCGCTCCAAACCTTCGGGAGAACTCGCACCGGCAATCAAAAAAGAGTTCGAAAACAGGGACATCGATGCCATGTCCGATGAAGAAGTAAAACAACTTCTGGAATTAGGAGCCATCAGCGGTGACGGGTTACCCGATGTTTTCGCTGAAGTAAATGAAATATTGGACGCCTTACCGGCAAAGTTACGAGAACGGCTACTCATTGAATACACCAACGGGATATTTTAGGTTCACCAATACGGGAGAAAATCATGCATAGCCCCTTTCCTTTTGATTTTGCACTGGCATTTGGATTTATATCGGTATTACTTTTGATTGGCACCCTAACCAGGGCCACTATTCCGCTTGTCCAACGTTATCTGTTTCCCAGCTGCCTGATCGGCGGTCTTTTGGGAAGCATAGCAATAAATCTTGGATGGGTTAATGTTTCCTCCGGCATTCTGGAGAGCTTTGCATTCCATTTTTTTAACATTAGTTTTATTTCGGCCGGATTGACTAAAGATTCCAAGGTTAGCAATTCCTGGAAAAAAAGATGGAAATTCCTCCAAGGAACCTTCTGGATGGCCCTGACCCAAGGTATCACCTTCCCCTTACAAGCTATAATCGGTGGTCTGGTTGTGCTCGGATTTGCCTTGTTTGGAGTGGAACTGTTTTCAACCTTTGGATTTCTTGCCCCCCTGGGGTTTAACGAAGGACCCGGTCAAGCTCTATCCTTCGGAAAAACCTGGGAAGGACTAGGATTTAGCGACGCCGCTACCATCGGACTTGCCTTTGCTGCTATTGGATATCTGTTTTCTTTTTTTATTGGCGTCCCCCTGGCTAATTGGGGATTAAGAAAAGGGTTGGCAGCAGGCGGCAACAGAAAACTCCCAAACGAATTTGTAAAAGGCTATTTACCTGTCGCCAAAAAAGGGGATAGCGCCGGTAGTTTGAAGCTTCACCCCAGCAACATTGATTCTTTGGCTTACCAGGCGGCCCTTATCGGGTTGGTATATGTCATCACCTATTTTCTGGTCGATTACCTGGGCAGTTTTTTCGATCCGGACACAGCGAAAATGATCTGGGGATTTTTCTTCTTTTTCGGTCTAATCGTCGCTGTAGTGCTTCGTTTATTAATGGATCTGCTCCAAATCGGATACCTCGCCGATGAGGGTATTCAAAAACGGATAACAGGCTGGTCGGTGGATTACCTGATAGTATCCATGGTTCCGGCCATACAAATCGGCGTTATCTGGCAGTACGCCTTACCTGTTGCCATCATTTCCTTGATCAACGGATTTTTGACAGTCTTGGTAGTGCTTTACCTGGGAAGAAGACTGGTTTCCGAAAATCTTGAGCGTATGCTGGCAATCTTTGGTACGGTTACGGGAACAATCTCATGCGGATTGCTCCTCTTGCGCATAACTGACCCCAACTTCAAGACATCGGTAGCAATTGAATTGGCAATCATGAATATCTTCGTACTTGCCATCATTATGCCCTGCACTATTCTGGTTAATGCTCCCCTGTGGTGGGGATGGCGATTGGAGGTGACCCTGCTGGCATACCTCGGCATTGCTGTTGTCTCATATTTATTGATACGACTGCTGGGCCTTCAGGGGAAACCGAAGTTTTAGACGGTTAGATGCTGCAAGCATCGCATTTCATGACCCGGAATCTATCATGTAGCATGCTGAAATCATGAATAGACTCCGGTTCACGCCCATAAGCGTTAAGGTGATAATACAAAATTTAATGAACGCCTTCAGCGTTAAGCGCAATTCATTGTTGTTATATCGGAAAACAACTTAGCGCTTATGGGGTTTGGCCCGGAGTTTACTCATGATATCAGGGATGTAGGATGGGTAACTTTGTTACCCATCAATGAGTCTATTAATCAGGTGGATGGGCAACGAGTTGCCCATCCTACAAATTGCACTAAAGTATTTATTCTCTAAATCTACCCCCAACGCATCACGTTATCATCCAACACCTGCATTAGTCTTTCCGCGGGTTGTTTGAATTTGGAGAGAAAAATCATCGCTGCAATGATGTATGGTTTGTAGCTTGCTTGCATGTATTGTGGTACGCGATAGCGTTCAAACACACTGGCTTCGACTTCTCCCTGTTCGCAGCTGACACCGGTGATATCAGCCGGTAGACAGTGCATGTAAAGCCCTTTGCCATTATGTGTTGATTTCATTAGCTCTTCGGTGCACTCCCAATCCACAAACTTTTTATTGTTTTCCAGGCATTTCTTTTCAAGGTCTTTCAAACCATCATGATCCTGTGTTTTTAACAATTCGGTTCGTTCCTCCATGACCTTATATGGAGCCCAGCTCTTGGGGTAAACGATATCAGCATCCTTGAAAGCTTCCGCCATGGAGTCAACCTTAATAAAGGAACCTCCGCTTTCCTGACAATTACGCATGGCAATCTCTTCAACTTCAGACATTACATTGTAACCCTTGGGGTGGGCAAATCGAACTTCCATGCCCAGTCGCGTCATCAAGCCAATTACTCCCTGGGGAACTGACAAGGGTTTACCGTAGCTTGGAGAGTAAGCCCAGGTCATGGCAATTTTTTTGCCTTGAAGCTTTTCAATACCGCCGAAGGTATTAATTAGATGCAGGGCGTCGCTCATGGTTTGAGTCGGATGGTCGATGTCGCATTGCAGGTTCACCAGGGTGGGACGTTGCTCCAATACGCCTTCCAGGTGACCCTGGTAAACGGATTCGGAGACTTCTTTCATGTAGGTGTGTCCGGCTCCCAGGTACATATCATCCCTGATACCGATGACATCGGCCATAAAAGAAACCATATTGGCAGTTTCCCGTACGGTCTCACCGTGGGCTATTTGGGATTTGCCTTCATCCAGATCCTGAACCGTCAACCCCAGCAAGTTGCAGGCCGACGCATAACTGAAGCGGGTTCTGGTCGAATTGTCTCTGAATATGGAAATGGCCAAACCCGAATCAAACACTTTAGGTGAGATATTGTTGGTTCGCATGTCCCTGAAGATTTCAGCCACCTCGAATACGGCTTCCAACTCATCCATGGTTTTATCCCAGGTGAGTAAAAAGTCGCTTAAGTACATGTTGCTGATTTTTTTTGTTGATAGCTGTTTGATTTTTTCACTGATACCAATTTTGTCCATGATTCCTTTTGTTTTGGTGTTACTTATGAATGACAGGTGAGGATAATTCCCGTCTTGAGTGTTGTACCAAGTCAAACTGACTGTTGGATATAAAGATTTCCCGTTTCCGTGTGCTTCTATAGTTTTTCCCAGAGCCTTTTTCCCATTTCCCGGGCAAAGGAGAGTGTTTCCTCTTCAGGCAGCGTCTGCAGGGATTTGTTTTTTACAATCAATTTACCGTTGGAAATCACGTCGGTTATGTGAGCCGATTCCAGGCCAAATAAAAAGTGCCCCAGAAAGTTGTTTTTAGTGATTTCCGTAGGAGAGTCGTACTCTAAAATTACCAGGTTGTTGTTGTCATCACCTTGAAATCCGTTATCGGAAAGATACCGGTGTGCAGCTCTGAATCGTTGATAGGCACCTATAAAATCAATACCCTCTGTTGTTTGCCCGACAATAAAGGCCGATTTGGCGCTTCTCAACATATCATTATGCATGCCGTCCGTTCCCAGCATAATGTTATTTCCATATCTGCCGTAATCAGCCAGTCCGACATTGTTATTGAGATTGCTTTCCACATTTTCCACCACCCAAGCCGGGGAGTTTTTAAGCAGTTCCGCCTCTTGGTCATTTAAATGAATACAATGTCCCAATATGGTTTTTGGCAAATCCAATGCTCCGGCATCAGCTAGCCGCTGAATCACTCTTTTGTTGTATTTCCTTTCGCAGTCAGTCTGGTCTGCCCTGTCTTCTGCCACGTGAATGTGAATACCTGAATTATACTCTTTTGCAAGCTTAACAGCTTTGCCAAGTGTTTCCTCACTAACGGTAAACGAAGCATGAAGACCTACCAGGCCTTGCTTGTTGTCTTGCAGATAGGTTTCCGTTTCCTGAAGTCCCTCGTCACGGGATGTTTCCCCATCCCGGTCGGAGATTTCATAACACAGCAAGTGCGAGATACCCACTGCATCAAACGATTCCTTGATTAGGTTTAACGAACCGCGAACGGCAAAGGGTGATGCATGGTGATCAATTACAAAGGTCACGCCATTCTTGGCGCAGTATAGAGCGGCTGCCAGGGCGCTGGCGCGAATCATTTCCAGGTCCAGGTTTTTGTCCAGGTTCCACCAGACATATTTCAGGACTTCGACGAAGTTTTCGGGATTTTTTACCGGTGCCGGCATACCGCGGGCCAGTGTGGAATAGATATGATGGTGGCCGCAAACAAATGATTTGGTTACCAGTTTATTGTGACAATCGACTATGGTGTCCTGGCTGTCTAAATCCTTTGGATCAGGCACTTTGGAGATAAATTCGGGCCGATTACCCTGAATGGTACAAACGGCCATATGGCCCTCCTTAAACTCCAGGGTTTCCCAATCGATAAATGTGGCGTTCTTCAAATATACTGTCATGATATCAATCGCTTAAGGGTAGTGTATGCCTTCGTTTTTTGTCATATTGATACAATGCATTAGCAGCTGCTCCTGCCGCAGGTACCAATCCTATTTCTCCGATTCCTTTGGCTCCGTACGGCCCGTAAGGATCTTCCACTTCTATGATGCGAATATCAATTTCAGGTACCTGTTTAATTCTCGGTAGTCCCAGCTTACCAAATCTGGTGTGTTTTAAGTAACCGTTTTCATAAGGCAGGTTTTCCGAATACGCATACCCGATTCCCATCACGACACCGCCTTCAATTTGGCCTTCGAGTAAAATCGGATTGATGGCTTTTCCAACGTCATGAGCGGCAATGACTTTTTCCAGTTTTCCCTGGTCATCCAGAATAAACACCTGTGTGGCGTAGCTATAGGCAACATGGGTAATGGTTTCCTCTCCCTCCCCGGGTTGGTTTGTCCAGTCGCAGGTCCATTTGCCAAAGTAGGTTTTACCCGATAACCCGGCCAGTGAATCTTGCAGCAGATCTTGTTTAATTTGTTTGCAGGCTTCAATGATCGAATTCCCCAACAGGTAGGTTCCCCGACTGGCCGTTGTGGTACCGCCGGTTATTTCAGCCGTGGTTGTGTGTTTGATCGAAACAATTTCAGGTGTGTCGATACCGGTTTCTTCGCAAAAGATCTGAACAGCTATGGTATCGATTCCCTGCCCCATTTCCGTCCAACCATGGTGGAGTTCAATCTCCGATTCGGAGCGGATGATTATTTTAACTTCGCTTTCGTCGACCTGTCCGTTCCCAAATCCTACATTCTTAATGCCGACAGCAATCCCTGCAAATTTGGCGGATTGAAAATCGTGTTTAACGGCAAGCAGGGTTTCCTTTAGACCAACACCGCCTTTGAGCTTTTGACCGGTAGTTGTCTGCAGGCCGTGCTCCAGGGCGTTGTCATAACGAAATTGCCAGCGGTCCATACCTGCCTTTTCGCAGAGTTCATCCATTGTGGCTTCCATGGCGAAGGTCACCTGGTTTACACCAAAGCCCCGCATAGCACCGCAGGGGATGTTGTTTGTGTATAGAGCCTTGGAAACGATATCAACATTGGGGATATAATATCCACCTCCCGCGTGTCCGGCGGCACGGTTCAATACAGCTGCTCCAAGAGAGGCGTATGCTCCCGTATCTCCCAGGATCTCGGCTTTCAGTCCGGTAAGCTTCCCCTTGTCATCGCAGCCCAGGGAGTAATGCATGACAAACGGATGGCGTTTTGGATGCATGCGAATCGACTCATTCCTGTCCAATCTGACCATCACCGGTCTTTTCAAGTGGTAGGCAAATAGCGCTGCATGTCCTTGGACAGTGAGATCTTCCTTTCCTCCAAAAGCCCCTCCCGAGGGAATCAAGGTAACATCAACCGCATTCTTCGGAATGTTTAGAATTCGTGAAATCAGTTCCTGATCATCGTAGATCCCCTGGCTTTGAACATAAATCCGTATTCCCTCCTCTTTCCAAGGCTGAGCCAAGGCTGCTTCGGTTTCCAAGAATGCATGTTCAATAGGCTGTGTTTTGTAGGTAGCAGATACCAGGTGTGCGGATGATTGGAGTACGGAATCGATGGTCGCGCCTCTTTGGAAAGCCGTTGTTTTTAGCAGGTTTCCCTTTTCATGAATGCGGATGGAGCTTTTTTCTGCCTTGGTCGGGTCGGTTAGAGGCTCCAGGATGTTATAATCGACTTTGATTTGATCACAGGCTTCCCGGGCTATCTGCTCTGTCTCTGCGACAACACCTGCCAGAACGTCGCCGATATATCGGGTTGTTTCTCCTTTTTGGATCATGAGCGGCCAGTCGTCTATCAGATGTCCGGTAATGCGTTCACCGGGGATGTCATTCCAGTCAAATACCCTGATAACACCCGGTATTTTTTTAGCCGGCTCCAAGTCGATGTCTATGATTTCGGCACGGGGGTGATCGCTGAATTTCAGGGCTCCATAGACCATACCGGGTATCTTGAAATCTGCTACAAACTTGCTTTGACCGAGGGCTCTTTCATAAGCATCCACCTTGGGAAGACTGTCTCCGACTTTATAATCCGGCGGCAAGGAATACCTGGTACCGGCAGACTTTCTTTCGGCTGCCAGCCGAACAGCATCGATAATTTTTGTGTATCCGGTACAGCGGCACAAGTTAAGGCCGAGTGCTTTTTTTATGTCCGAAACGGAAGGATCGGGATGTTCATGCAGCAGGATTCGGGTTCGGGATAAAAATCCCGGGGTGCAAAAGCCGCATTGAACCGCTCCCTTTTCAACAAACGATTTGGCCAACAGGTCTCTTAACTCCGGATCAAATCCTTCAAGGGTAACAATGGCGCATCCTTCGACTTTTGACATGGGGGTTTTGCAGGAAAGCACCGGTTTACCGTCTTTTTCCAACATGCAGGCACCACAAGCGCCCTGTCCACTGCAACCGTCTTTGGGAGAAGTGATGCCCAGGTCATTTCTCAGGTAGTTTAAAAGCGATTGATTGGGATCACCTTCATACATTTGCTTTTGATCATTCAGCGTAAAAGCAATCAAGATTAATCTCCGTGAATAGTGGTTCCTGCCCTGCCCATAACGGCATCTTTCAGTTTTTCCGGGCGGGAGATAATCGCCTTTTTACCACCTTGTTCCAGAAAAGAGACGATTGCTTTGATTTTCGGCAGCATACTTCCCTCTGCAAAATGGCCTTCTTCTATATATTTTCTGGTTTCAGCAAGGCTGATCTTGTCCAGGGAAGTTTCGTCGGGTTTACCAAAATTCAAACAGATGTTATCAACACCGGTCGATACGATCAGAGTCTCTGCGCCCATATCACAAGCCAGCAAAGCTGATGCATAATCTTTATCGATCACGGCATCGACTCCTTCAAGAAGGCTCGATTTGCTTTCCTTCACGGGGATGCCCCCACCTCCGACAGCCACCACGCAAAATCCGTCGTTCACCAATGTCTGAATGGCTTTTTTTTCCACGATTTCAATTGGTTTTGGAGAAGCAACAACTCTTCTGAATCCCCTGCCGGAATCTTCAACCAGCTGCCAATCGGGATTGGATTTGGTGAGTTCCTCCATTTCTTCCCGAGTATAAAAAGCGCCGATCGGTTTGGAAGGTTTATCAAAAGCGGGGTCCTGACTATCCACTTTTACCTGGGTGACAACCGTAACCGCCTGTTGCTTGACTCCTCGCTTTACAAACTCGTTATTGAGAGCCTGCTGGATCTGGTAGCCAATGGCGCCTTGGGTGTTGGCGACACAACTCACGAGGGGAACGAAATGCAATCCCTCATGCTTGAATGCAATTTCGGAGCGTCGCAGAATAAATCCGACTTGAGCTCCGTTTCCATGGGTAACAAGAATGTTGTAGCCCAGTTCGATGATATCGACCAGGTTGACTACGGTTTCCTTGATTGCTTCATACTGATCTTCGACCCTGCGATGGGCATTGTCTTTAATCAACGAATTCCCACCGATAGCTACTACAGCAAAATTATTCATAGTGATTTCAAATACATTTTCGGAATTAATGCATACATGGCCGCAGCTTTTACCAATTCACTCTTCCAGGTTTTTTCGTTGGGTGCATGGGCTTGATCTTCATGGCCGGGACCAAATCCGATGCAGGGAATATCAAACAATCCCATTATTGAGACTCCATTGGTGGAAAAGGTCCACTTGTCAACGACAGGATCTTCCTGAAACAGGCCCTTATAAGTTTCAACCAGGGTTTTGCAAGCCACATGGTCTTCTTCCAGAACCCATGCCGGAAAATAACAATCGGTCGGATAAACCAGGTTAGTGTAGGATGGCCTGTCATAATCGTACATGGATACCCGTGCGTTAAATTTTTTGGCTGAAGGCAGGTTGCGGATCTGGTTCAAGGCGTAATCCTTGTCTTCCCCGGCCGTCAACCTACGGTCGATCGATATACTGCAACCATCAGCAACAGCACAGCGGGAAGGTGAGGTATAGAATATCTCGGACACCGTTAATGATCCTTTTCCCAGGAAATCATCAGAAGCCAGGTTTTCATGGAGTTCCTGCAGCTCATTAAGGATTGGCGCCATTTTGAAAATGGCGTTTTCC
The DNA here is from genome assembly GCA_028280735.1 of SAR324 cluster bacterium. Taxonomy (GTDB): domain Bacteria; phylum SAR324; class SAR324; order XYD2-FULL-50-16; family XYD2-FULL-50-16; genus JAHJTV01. Next base: position 18,869 of record JANQLH010000197.1, read on the forward strand.
CCTCTTTCTGGAGCGGACCCGTGGCAACTGATTCCTGAGACATCCACACGGATTTCCATACGTCCGCGCTGTCCCCTGGCAATTCTGCAAGAAGTGGGTTCGGTAGAGACCACAAAATCGGGCTTAATTTTGCCTTCCTTAACAAGGTACTGCCAGCAAAGACCATCACAGTCTTCTTCCTGAACAGTTCCTGTTACCAGCAAGGTATAGTCGTCCTCCAGACCAAGGTCTTTAATGATCTTCCCCGCGTAGACCATGGATGCCATACCACCTTCCTGATCGCTGGCTCCCCGGCCGCCTATGATTTCGTCGTCTTCGTAACCCTCGTAGGGATCAAAATCCCAGTTTTCAGGATTTCCCACACCAACGGTATCGATGTGGGCGTCCATGGCAATCAGCCTGCTTCCATTGCCGATATACCCTAATACATTACCCATGGGATCGATTTCCACCTTATCAAAACCCACGGTTTCCATTTCTTGGGCAATTCTTTGAACAACCTTTTCTTCATCACAGCTTTCACTGGGGATGGCGATCATATCTCTTAAAAACTTGCTGATTTGAGGTTTATATTCTTCCGCTTTTTGCAGAACCTTTTGAAAATCCAAACTCATTCTTGTGCTCCTAAAATACTTGTTGTGTTAGACTGAATTAAGGCAAATCCATAGTTACGTTCCAATCAGTTGAGACCTTAGCAAACTTTACCTATGAGATTTTTGTTATTGCATTTTACATTTGTGTCATGCCGCCAACCGCCAACCGCTACAAACTATCCAACAATCCTGTCTGCTTATTAAACTCTTCGATTAAGCCATCGATCTCGTCTACGTGCTCTACGATGGATGTCCAATAATTGTCATCATACCATTGACGTTGAATCTCCTCGTAAGTTTTACCCTGTTGTTCAACCCAGGTGTAGTATTTGAGATTGTGAATTCGTTTTTTGCCGTAGTAGTTCAGCTCTTCCATGAAATCGATGGAAAGGCCTTGCAATCGCCTCTCATAAGTGGAGTAGGCGTCGATTTCCGTGAAGGCTCCGCGTTCCCGGTTTAATTCTTCCAATCTGCTCTGGTAAAGATCCATGGAGTCGGTGAGAACGGTCATGACCACATCGTTCTCCGTCATTTCGAAATATCTGGCAAACTTGATGGCAGCGGCAAGATTTCCGGCACCGGAAATCCCAACCAAATCCAGGGAATCTATCAGTTCCCCGGGGATACCTTTGGCGAGCAACGTTTTCTTGCCTTCCTCTTCGTTAAACAGTCTGATTAGGCTAATCGGAACCTCGTCATCCACGGCAACAACTAGATCGGTGTTCTTGGCATTGTGTATCCAGGGCACATGCTTATCCCCGATACCTTCAATCCGATGGGCACCAAATCCGTTATTCAGGAGGGTCGGACATTGCAGGGCTTCGCAGGCAACAATTTTGCTGTGGGGGTACTGCTTTTTTAAATAATCACCGGAAGCAATCGTGCCCCCTGATCCTGTTGCAGAAACCAAACCGCGAAACTGATCATTTTCCTTCATAAGCTGTTGCAGGACTTCATGCATGGCCGGTCCGGTTACTTCATGATGCCAGAGGTAATTCCCGGGTTCGTCAAACTGGTTAAAAATACTAAGGGCTTGACCTGTTTTCCGCAGTTCCCAACACTTATCAAAAATCTCCTTAACATTGCTTTCGGAACCGGGTGTCTTGATTATTTCACCGGCTACCGCCTGCAGCCATTCGAATCGTTCCCTGCTCATTTCCTCAGGAAGAATGGCGATTGATTCACATCCCAGCAAGGCAGCATCATAGGCTCCGCCCCGGCAATAATTCCCGGTTGAAGGCCAAACGGATTTTTCTGTGGTGGGATCAAACTGGCCTGTCATCAGTCTGGGAACAAGACAACCAAACGCGGCGCCAACTTTGTGAGCACCTGTTGGAAACCATTTACCAACCACGGCGATAATTCGTGCATCCACTCCTGTCAATTCCTTGGGGAATTCAAGATAGTTAACCCCGCCAAAACCGCCACCCTGCACGACAGCCTGGTTGTGCCAGGTAATTCGAAACAGGTTTAAGGGGTTGATATCCCAAAGCCCCACATTCTTGAGTTTGTCTATTATCTTGGCAGGTATCAGGCTTGGGTCCCGCTGTTGTTTAAAGGTCGGGATAATAATATTTTTTTCCCGAGCCCTGGTGACAGCTCTTTGCAACACGTCTTTGTTGATGGTTAAATCGATCATCAATGCTCCTTCTTCTGGGATGATGGTATTTGACTATTCCGACTATTGATTTACATAAACAGCTTAAAACAGGTCTTGAAACAGTTCTTTCAGGTTCCCCGGTTTGGGGGGGACTATCTTCGGTTCTGATTTGGCCAACTTGCAGGATTCAAGTGCGCTGGGTATGTCCTTCAGTCCACTGCCGGTGTTGATAACGACTACTGAATCCTGATGAGTGACCAGACCTTCGCTCACAGCTTTTTTCAATCCGGCAAAGGCAGCGGCTCCGGCGGGTTCGCCAAAAACCCCTGATCCCCTTGCCAGTCCGGTAACAGCAGATAATATTTCCTGGTCTGTCACACTTAGATAGGCTCCATCGGTCTCTTTTACCGCCGCCAAAGCTTTGATTCGATCCCTCGGTAATCCTGCACTAATGCTATCGGCGATTGTTGTTGCTTCAACGGCTGGTTTGGTCATGATATCTTCTTCGTTTTTCCAAGCCTGGTAGAGGTAACTACTACCCTCAGCCTGGATTCCGTATATTTTTGGTATGTGATCTATCCAACCTAACTGATACAAATCTTTAAGGCCTTTATGCACACCGCCGATGATGCATCCGTCCCCGACGCTGACAAAAATTTTGTCCGGAGCCTGCCAGTTCAATTGTTCGCAAATTTCATAAGCTACCGTCTTTTTACCTTCTGTCATATAGGGATTAAAGCCGGTGTTTCTGTTGTACCAACCGAAGGTTTCAGCTGCTTCCAAGCATAGTTCAAAAGCATCATCATAAGTGCCCTGGACCAGGGCTACACGAGAACCAAAAACCAGCAGCTGGGCAATCTTGGCCTGGGGAGCGGATTCCGGAACGAAAATTACATTGGATTGCCCGACGGAGGCACATAAACCGCTCAACGCGGCTGCAGCGTTCCCTGTGCTGGCCGTTGTGATAATCTCAGCATGTTTTTCCCTTGCTTTTACGATGGCAACGGCACTGGCCCTGTCCTTGAATGATGCTGTCGCCTGTCTGCCGTCATCCTTGATCCACAAGTTTTTGAGGCTTAGTTCCGAGGATAGTCGTGTTGCCTTGTAAAGCGGTGTCCAGCCGACTGCCAAAAGCGGTACTTCGGATTCCGGTGCAACCGGTAACAATGGTTTGTAGCGCCAAATCGAGAAATCCCTGCTCTCGGAAAGATCCTGCCTGCTGAATTTTGTCTGAAGTGCCTCATAATCGTAGATAACATCCAGAATTCCTTCATTGCCGTGATCCGGGCAAACATAGCCGACTTCCGATTCAGGATATTCCTTGTTGCAGATCAGGCATTTCAAAGATTTTATGTGTTGCAAAGTCATGATATTATCCGGTTTTTAAGGCAGGTTGGCTCGATAGACAAGAGGGCTGAAAAATAAAGAGCAAATTTGATTGTGAGTAAGGATGTACTTATCCTAGTAAATAGATCGAATGGCGAAAGGTGTCAATTAAATTACGAGCCAACTTCAAAAATTTTAGTAAAGCTTCAAAAAAATTTGATTTAGCTCTAAGTTGGTTACCAGCGGGGGGTTTGTGGTAATCCCAACAGCTGCTGTTGTTTTATCACAGAATCGAGGTGTGAGCCACAAAAATTGGGTTTTGATCATTCACGTACGCGTTTAAAAAGCCGGCCGGCAAATACGGATGGAATCAAATCTCTGACCTGTTTTCGTTTTAAGATGTTTTTAATAGAATCGGACGGTCGTTCCCGGACTTCCGGTTTGTCATGAAACAGTTCCGACATGGAAATATCGGGATCCTGTTGGCCATTGCGAACGTGTCGCTGGATAGCTTGCAGGCGGGTAACGATGCTTTTTTCAGCGACTTTGGACAGATCTCTCTTTGTTTTGATGATGTCGGATTGAAGACCTTTTTGAGAATCTATTTCCCCCTCGTTTTTCTTGAGTTTATATTCGATCCGTTTGTTGATTAGGCCCATGAGAGCGTCATGACTCTTTTTACCAAAATGAATCACTTCCGGCACCAGGTCACCAAAATTGGTAACAGCTAAAATATCTTTGTCATGAGACCAATATCCGGCCAGGTAATCGGGTTGCAGCTCATCATAGTTTCTCTTCGGCATATACATTCTGCGGAGATGAAGCAGAACTTTTTCTGTTTTCTTTTTGTGCCCACCGATAATCACGGGACTTCCGACTTCTCCCTTGCGAACGCCTTTTGTCCAGGGAGCACCGGTGATTCCGAAATCGTGATAAACAGGCACATTCAAAAGAACGGAAAGAGTATTGACAGCCAAGGCATAACCGGCGGAAGGCCCGCCCACATTGTAAGAGGCGGAAAGCAACTGGTGATGAATTGTGTAGTTATTGAGGAAATCCCCAATAATTCGGGCGATATTGAACTTGGGCAGCAAGCTCTGCAGATAGTTTTCCACCATTGTCAAGGCTTCTTTGGCCGACTGCTGCATCATTTGCACTGCCATGTCCAGCTCAGCTGCTGCCGAAGCCGAGGAGGAGACAGCACCTGTCACCATGATTTTTTCAAAGGTATAATTGTAAATCAGGCTGGTAGCAATGGGTAACAATACACCGCTGGTATCAGAGGCCCCGACACCGATAATAAACCCTACTTGAGGCTCCAGGCTCAATTCAGCTTCCAGGAACTCATCCAATTGAACCTTGCCTTTTTTGACAGGACTCTGGGCGATCTCCCTGCGAGCGGCGTTAAGATGGGCTGTTACCAGGGGATATTGCTCTTCCTCTTTAATTTTATTCAGGTATGGATTCAAACTGGAGAGGTTTTCCACCAGTCCCTGTGGATTCTTTTTGACTTTAGCTTTCAGAGTAGCCGGGATATCAAGGGCATTGAGAATACCCCTCAGGGTTTTAAAATTCAGTTTTACGAAATTTTCTACTTTTTCTTTTGATGTATTGACGTCTCGAAAACGTATCAAGACTTCGTATTCCGTTTTTCTTAAGGTACGTGATTTCTCTATGAAGGCTGCGTAATCCGCGGGGCTGTCGCAAATTCCCTGAGCTGCCTCCATCACGGCTTCTTCGTTGATTTCGTCTGCCAGGGGTACACCTTTCAGGGTGAAGGATATCATTTCCGAGATATCCTGCTTTTTTAACACCCCTGTGATTTCCATGGCTTTCAGACGTTTGGACCTGATCAAGGCAGGATCGAGAATATCCAGGCGGTTGGTGGTAAGCACGGTAAAAACCCTGTTTAAGGGGATTTCGCCGTCTATGATATTTAAGAACTTATTGGTCAGTTTGTCGGTTGGAGATCCGCCTGATGAACTTCTGCGCGGAGCCAGAGAATCTCCCTCGTCGAAAAACACGACTGTTGGAGCAATCATTTTGGCAATATCATAAACCTTTTCCAGGTTCTCCACTGCACCGTCAATCGGATTGGAGGAGCTTCGCAATGCACCGGGGCTAGTGGCAATATCGTGGACCCCACTGTTCTCACTCAACCAGGAGCGGACCAAAAAGGTTTTTCCGCTACCCGGGGGCCCACTCAAGACGACTCCTTTTTCCTCATCAACATTGTAAAACAAACAATTGTTGGCCATTTCGGAAAAAGTGTATTTTATGGTTCCCACATAAGTCTCCCACAGGGTTTTGCGATCCATGCGATCCACGACTTTTTCGAACAGATCGCCATAAGAGTTTTTTGCAACCAGCTCGAAAGCCTGTCTCACAAGGTATGAGTCTTCCAAATATTCAGGTTTGAAATCCTGTTTGATCTCGACGATGGATTTGATTAGTTTTCGGACGTATGAAGGGGTGAGTTTCAGGCTGCGTTCATCAAAGATCTTATAAATCCTGGCCACAGCCAGATCAAGATCTTCGCCTGTTACATGCTTGAAAGGTCCGGGTTCTTTTTTTGTGTCATTGATTTTTACGTCGTTTTTTATCAGTTCCAAACGCACCACTTCCCGAAGATTATCAACCTCTTTCCAAAAACTGGAAATATCGATGATTTTTCCTTTCTCGACAAACCGTCTGTAGATAGTTGAATCGCAGCGCTCAGGTTGATCGGTGGTCGCAATCAGCAGACAATCACGGCGACCGTTTATGATTTCATCGATGATGATGTTGGAGGTATCAATCAAGGTTCGTTGCTGACTTTCCACACCACTTTCCGAGGAGTCAGCCCGTCCAAATGCGCTATGAGCTTCTTCAACATGCCTGATAGAGGTGCGGGCAGGATTTCCCATGGCTTTCTTGAAGTAGTTTCCCGGTTCACCTGCCAGTGCTGTGCGATAATCATTGGGGGTGATCATTTGATAGTCAACCCGGATGCCTGTTTCTTCGAGGTTGGATATGTTTTTGGTAATTGATTTTTTAAACAGGATATTCACCAGAGGAATATTGGAAAGGCGTTTGTAAAACTTCAGTTTTTTTCGGCGAGCCATTTCCATAAACAGCTCTTCATCCACTTCAGAAATGCTTTTCCAAAAAGGCTTGTCTGCCAGCAGCTCGTCTTTCTTTAGTTTCAGATCAACCTGGGCTTTTACCTCGTTGGCAAAAATGACTTTTTCAATGGTTTCCCTGGTCGTGGACGTTTTACCGCTTCCGCTGGGTCCGATGATCATAAGCAGAGGAGCGGCAGGTACGGCGGGATCATTGAGATATTCTTTACGAAGGTGCGCCCTGTAAACATTTTCAAATATCTCGACAATTTCCCCGGGAACATGGACATCAGTCAGGTCTCTCTTCAACAGATATTTTAAATAAATGTAATCCCTTGGTGACACTTCCGCCTGAAGGATCTTGTTCCAGGAATCCTGGGGATTGGTTTGTCCGGAGATGCGAAATCGTTTTTGCCAATCGGTTAGTATACCCGGATCTTTTAAGTTTCTGAATTCCTTGTTACGGGGAGGGCGCAGCAGGGAAAACATCCATTGCAATCCCCTGCGGAACACGTGGGTATTAGGATTGAACTGGTTGAGACGTGCATACATAAATGCTTTGGTTTCAAAAGGCCAGGAAGAAACCAGCTCCTCAATTTCCTTAATTCTTTGTTCCGGCAGGCGTATGTATTTAATTTCTCTGGTAACGGTTGAAGCCATCTTTTTTCACCTGCTATTTGGACATTTTGGGAATAGTTAATGCCGGGGCGGACTCGGTGTTTTGAATCACAACGGTATGTTGGCCGGTCTGGTTCTTTTCATAGGCTGACGCCCATTTTTGCTGGGTGAGAAATTGCAACAGCGCCAAGTTAACAGCCTCGCTTTTTCCGCCGATTTTTTCTTGGAGTTCCTGGATACTGAAAAGGTAGGCAGCATAAAGCTTGCGGATACGATCCGCCTCCTGGTCGGCAGCATAGTTTTCTGCCTCTGCGATCAATTCCCGTCGTTTCTTTTCCTCGGTGGCTTCAATCAGCTTATCTCCGAAACGTGTCTGTTTCAGTACGAAGCTGACGACTTCAATCCCGTATTTTTCCTCAAGGGTTGGGCCCCCTTCATTGATGGGTCTGGATTTTAAAGCCGTAAATATTTTTTCCTTGATGATTTCTCTTTCACTGATCAACGAATCTACCTTTTGGGCCTGTAAAATGTCTTTTACTATACCATCATGGTCTCCCTGCAGCAGCATCAAGGGATTCAGGTTTTCAATGGCCCAGGTTTTCAGATCATTGATTCTGTATGTCAATACGCCGGAGGTCCATAAAGCCACATTCTCCTGGGAGATAACCCGCACAGGTTCATTGGTGCCGCCCAGGTAGAGGGATTGATTCATCAGCGAAACTTCCTGCTCGATCCTGGTGAAAAAGGGTAAGCGCACGTGCCATCCAACTTCAGTGATAGCCTCCCGTTGGCCTCCAAGTTTTTCCAGCACAATGGAGTAGTTCTTTTTAACCTTATAGATGGTTTTGGATGCGTAGATGAGCGCTAGAAAGCCATAAATTAATGAAATCAATAACGTCGCTATCAATATTCGTCGAAAAAGATCTATCACAAAAGCCCTTTTTAAAAAATCGGCTGTGTTCTGACTCGACATGTTTTCCTCTTGATTAAGATGGTTTGAAGCGTTTGTCCGGCAAATGTTGAGAACTGGTTAATTAATCGCCCCGGGCATTTCCGATGGAAACTCCCAATAACATAAGAGGGAGATAACTCTATTCTATGGCAAAAGAACATTGAAAGTAAAAAGAAAAAGAATGTTTTATTATTAATCTAGTCCGGGGTTTAACCATTAAATTAATACACAAACATTCAATCGCTTCTTATGCTTTGACTGCATATATTATCTCGACCGGCAGCGTAAATTCTGCTATTATAGACAATGAACAACAAAAAAATTGGAATCTGGGCCTCCAGCGGGCTTTATTTTTTATTGTTCACAACAACAAGTGATTGATTTAAATGCTGAAAGTAATGTAGAAAGAAATCAACAATATGTTTTATTGGATTCCTGCCCGGCAGTGTTTAAAACACATGTGGATGGATTTGATCAAGGTATGTGAAGATGCTTGAGTTTTTCGATAAATCATCTGACGAAAAAACCGCAAGGAGAGCGGAAAACTATTTCTGGAAGGCCATGGAGCTGCTTAACGATGATAAGCATGACCTGGCTGTGAAGGAATTACAATCGGCTATCAAGATCGAAAGGGAAAGTGTTCTGGAGATGCTTGGAGAGCAATTCGGAGACTATTATGAAGAAGGCAAAACCCTGGAAGCCCTGACCATGGGGACGGTTTTGATTAAATACAAAACCAGGGACTCCGAACTGGCCAACCGGATGGGTAACATTCATCGAAAGCTGGGTGAATCCAAAAAGGCCAATGACTACTACAAAAAAGCCCTGGCGCTTAACAAAAAGGATGACATCCCTCTTTATAACCTGGCGGCAAGCATGGCGAGGGTTCCCGGGTTTGATGATACTTTGAAGAAGTTGTTGAAAACCTATGTCCGCTACAACGCTTATTTGATCCCAAGATCCACCTACCCGCGAGATCCCGGTATCATCAATCACCTGACCGAAATGCTGAATATGAAGCAATTTTTCGGGAAGGTGGAACGTTTGCAGGAGCTTATCCTGAAAAAGACTTTAAAGCAGGAAGAACCTGATTTTGAAAAAATGAATCTGCTGGTGGATCTCATTAAAGACAAGGTTAATGCTCAAATCGAACATGACGTTCAGCATCCTAACGTACTTCGCTTGCTGAGAGCCGCAATGAAGCAGGATTGGCAGTCGATACCGGCAGGGGAAAAAGACCAGTTTATGTGGAATATTCTTAACCTGGGCTTGTTTATATTTATCAAGAACAGCTTGATAGACGAGAATGGCCGAATCAAACTTGATCCCGCCTTTCAACCCCAGGATCTTGACCTTGCTGTTGATTCTTTTTTCAGACTTAAAGCGGAGCGCTATTCTTATCGTTACTTAAACATGATTGTGGCACTCAGCCATACTCTTTCCGGGAATTTCGGGCAAGCAGTCGATGAAATCAAGGATTTGTTAAAAGATGATCCCCATGACCGCTATTTGAATATAAACCTGGGATTGCTTTACCATCAGCAGGGCAACCAGCTTTTGTCCTTGGTTTATTTGATAAAAGGAGCCCATGCAATTAATGATTTGGGTGGAGCCTGCCACCTGGTGGATGTTCTGGAAAAAGCCGGGGAATTCTATCGGGAGAACAATTTTAAAAGAGCGCTAAAATTGTACCAGGTTGCGGCACTTGAAACGGATCGTGTTGACATTCTTGGAAAAATCGGAGATATCCTGATTTCACTCCACAGGTTTAACGAAGCCATTCAGCCCTTCAAGGATATGATGAGGCTCGATCCGGATTCACAAGTCGCCATTGAAAAACTGAAAGAGATTCAAGACCATTATTGTTTTTTAGCTGATGAGTTCTATGATGTTGGTGAGTACGTCAAAGCCTCGGAACACTATGAAAGAGCCTTGGAAATAGACAGATCACCCGAGATTCTCAAAAAAGCTGCGAAGTCTTATAAATTGCAGGGGGATCACAAAAAAGAGTTCGCATTGGAAGAGGAGTTCAGGTATGAGGAAGGTCAGGAGAAGGCAAAAGATCAGGAGACGGTGCGTAAACAACTGGTCACGAACGGGCTAAAGCAAATGAAAAAAGAGAATTTCCAGAAGGCTATCGATAACTTCAAGGAAGCATTTAAACTGCGCGTTGATAAAGATGTTTTTATGTACCTTTCCTACCTTTACAAAAAATTTAACCAGAAAAGAGCACTGCAAGACTTGATCGTGGAATGGAATGCCACCCAACCAAAACAAGATGAGGATGATTAGCGAATAGCGATTGGCTGTGAATATCCTAACTCCATATCCCAGGGAAAACGAATCCAGGTATCCTGACTCACTTCGGTTATATAGGTGTCAACCAGGGGTTTTCCGGCAGGCTTTGCGTAAACCGTGGCAAAATGGGCTTTTGGAACGAGATCTCGGACAATTTTTGCCGTTGTTCCAGTGTCCACCAAGTCATCAATCAACAAAAAACCTTCTCCCGATCCTTCGAAATCTTTCAGAATGTTTGAATCCCCCCGGGATTGTTCCTCATAAGTGGTAATGCAGATGGTATCCACCAGTCTTACTTCCAGTTCTCTAGCGATAATAGCGGCGGGTACCAATCCTCCTCTGGTAATGGCGATAATGCCCTGCCAAGGTCCTTTTTCCAGTAGTCTCCAGGCTAATGCCCTTGCATCCCGATGAAGTTCGGCCCAGGAAACAATAAAGTCTCTTTGAAATCGGCTGTTCTTGATTGTAGTCATTTGTAGAATATCCAAGTTGTTTGTTAGAATAACAGTTATTGTTTTACTATAATACAAGTTATAGCCGTCACCAATGAAGGCGTCAAATCGGAAAAGATGCTACCCGGGCCGAGTCGATCCAAGCTGAAATCGATCGCCGGATAGATTTTTTTGACAGGCAACTGTTCAGTAAAATGCTATGAACACAGGTAACTCTTCAAAATTCATATCGCTCCTTATCAATTACGTTCAAAAGCATATCACTTCGGTTGAGTTTAATCCTGAAGATGGTGTTCGCTATTGGCAGGACAGGATTCTTTTGATCATTATCCTGTTCAGCTTAACAATAGGCTTTTTTGTGTATTGGCCCAGTATCTGGCTGAGTATTGTGGTTGAAAAATGGAGCATCGCCATTGTGGATACTGTTGTTTATGTCTGGATTGTCTTTCTTGGGGTTAAACGTTCCCTTCCCTACGTAATCCGGGCCTACAGCATGACATTCCTGATCTTTGTCCTGGGGATCGTGCTTTTCGTGGTGGTTGGGCCTTTCGGAGCGGGACCGATCTGGTTGTTTTTCTTTCCAATTATTGCTGCTCTTTTATTAGGAAAAAAAGCCGCTTTTACCGCATTAGCAATCAACCTTCTGACCATCATTGTCTCCGGGGTATTCATTTCACTGAATTTGTTCAGTTGGGGAGAAATGATCGACTGGCCAATGTTTTTATGGCTGGTGATTGCCTTAAATTTCCTATTGTTGGATACGCTGGCGATTCTTGCTATTAACACCATATTAAATGGTTTACAGGCAGCGGTGCAGTTGCGCCGGCAATTGCAGCGCACGTGCATAGTGCAGCGCCATGGCCGCCCAAGTGGCAAACAGCAGCGCCAGGCCGAGGGCGCC
>JANQLH010000200.1 GCA_028280735.1 SAR324 cluster bacterium
CGGATCGGATTTGGCTATCGCCGAAGCAGCAAAGGCTGCCAGCCCAACCGGCGGAGTATCATCTGCCAGAATTCCAAAATAGAACACAAACAAGTGAGCGGCGATCAAGGGGACGACCAAACCGTTTGCAGAACCAACTGTTACAATCACCGGAGCTGTAAGAGATGCCATCACAATATAGTTCGCTGTGGTTGGCAGGCCCATGCCCAATATCAGGGAGGCGATGGCCGTAATGAACAGCAATAATAAAATATTACCACCCGAGAGCAGGTCGATTATGTCGTTGATTAAACCTCCCAAGCCCATGGTGACAACACCTACAATAATACCTGCTGCAGCCGTGGCAACACCGATACTAATCATATTTCTACCACCGGCCACCAAACCATCTCTTATTTCCAGGATTCCGGCAATAAAACCTTCCATTCCCGGCTTTGCCTTTTTACCATGGTGTTCAATGCCAAACCTGGCCTTTATCGGTTGCTGAAACAGCATAATGACGGCCAGAACGATGATGGCTTTAAACGCTGAAAGCTCCGGAGATCGCCTCATTACCATTAGTTCAAAGATCAATAAGGTGAGGGGTATCAGGTAGTGAATTCCGCCTTTAAAGGTATTCCATATTTGAGGGAGTTGGTCTTTTGTCAAACCTTTTAAACCAAGTTTTAGTGCTTCAAGGTGGGTAATGTAGAGCAACCCTATATACGAAACCAGTGCCGGGATGGCCGCGGTTTTTATCACTTCAAAGTAATCAAGGTTGGTATATTCGGCAATGATAAAAGCTGCAGCCCCCATAATCGGCGGGGTTAATTGCCCGTTTGTACTGGATGCCACCTCTACGGCCGCTGCCTTGTGAGAGGGATAACCAACTTTTTTGATGAGCGGGATCGTAAATGTACCGGTAGTTACGGTGTTGGCAATACTGGAGCCTGATATCATTCCGGTCATGGCACTTGCACAAACCGAAGCTTTGGCAGGTCCGCCTCTAAATCTTCCCAATAATCCAAAAGCCAGTTGCACAAAGTACTCACCACCACCTGCTTTTTCGAGCATTGCCCCAAACAAGACAAATAAAAAAACGATATTTGCCGATACATCCAGGGGGACCCCAAAAATTCCCTCTGAGCTCATGGTTATTTGTCCCATGAATCTGCGCAAGGACACACCTTTGAATGCGATCACTTCCGGCATATGGGGACCGAAAAACGCGTAGAAAACAAAAACAGAAGCAACCACTGTCAAAGCCGGACCTAAAGCACGTCGTGCAGCTTCAAGCAGAAGCACTATCAGTATGATCCCGATAAAAATGTCTCTTGGTATCGGGCTTCCCATGCGCTCGGCAATTCCAAGATAATCCACCGAGAGGTATAAGACAGTGATGGGAGCCGTGATAGCTAAAATATAGTCGATAATTGTAAAACGATCCCTGGCTGAAAACAGGGCTAAAGGACCTTTACGCTTCTTTCTCAGCGTCGGGTAGCTCAAAAAAGCCAGCGTAATGGCAAATGCCAGGTGAATCGTTCGAATATGGATAGAGGGCAGTGTTAAGAAGCTAGCCAGTGACAGTTGGAATATGGACCAGGCAAAAGCAATAATCGGTATGTAGTAGGCTTCGAATCCTTGCGGAGAGCGGGAGCCATATTCCGATTCCTTAACTATTTCCTGTGCTAATTGAACGCCATCTTTTTGATTGGCCTGGTTGTTTGAGTTAGACATGGTTACACTCTTCGTATGGATTTCAAATTTGGTCTGCAAAGAAAAAGGCCATTTGGTTTTAATCCAAAGGATAAAACAAAACTGCCCCAATTGACTTGTAGATAAAGTGTCGGGGCAATTTTCCTTCTTAAATGTTCAGTCATGGTCAATTGACAACGACTGATTTGGATTTTACTTCATCAGGCCTGCTTCTTTGTAATACTTGAGCGCACCTTTGTGCATCGGGGCGGTTAAACCTTCCAGCATCTGTTCTTTTTTCAGATTTGCATAAGCGGGGTGCAGTTTCTTAAAGCGTTCGAAGTTTTCGAATACTTCCTTGGTAACAGCGTATACAATGTTTTCGCTAACGTCAGCTGAAGTCACCAGGGTTGCTTTAACACCAAATGTTGGAACATCAGCACTGTTTTGTACACCAGGGTACGCGGAAACAGGAATGGCAGCATTGGCATAGTAAGAATACTTATTCAAAAGATCTTTTGTATTGGTAAATGGAACAAACTGAACCTTGATTCTACCAGCAGTGGATTCCTTGATGGAACCGTTTGGATGTCCAACCGTAAAAAAGAAACCGTCAATACGATCGTCCTGAATCATTTTAGAACCTTCGGCAGATTTGAGTCCTTCAACGGTTCCAAGGTCTTTCAATGTCAATCCGCAAGTTGAGAGAGCATCCATTGAGTTTTTTCGGGTTCCGGAGCCGGGTGCACCAACAGAAACTCTTTTTCCTTTCAGATCGCTGCAGTTTTTGATTCCGGATTTTCCGGAAACAACAAGAGTGATGGATTCAGGATGGATACTGAAAACACTTCTTAATTTAGTCTGCTTACCAGCCTTTTTCCAGTCAGCCATTCCGTACCAGGCTTGATAACCGCGGTCAGATTGGGCAATTCCGAATTCAAGATCTCCAGCCATGATAGCATTGATGTTGAAGACTGATCCACCGGTTGATTCAACCGTTGCCCGGATTCCGTATTGCTTCTTTTTAACATTGACCATTTTGGCAATAGCACCGCCAGTTGGGTAGTATACACCGGTTACTCCGCCGGTTCCGATTGTAACATACTTGTATTTTGCTGCGAAAGCACTACCGGCGAAAGTGACTGATACTAAAGTCACGATTATCGCGAACAAGGTTTTTTTCATTGTTTCTCTCCATTGTGAAAATTCGATTAATGAGGGACCGTTTCCGTATCAAGAATGACGGATGTCGATACCTCAACAAAAAACTTTCCTTCACTTGCTTTGCAAACTGAAGAAACTTGGAAAATCATCCGCATTACATTTGACGTCAATCATACATTAAACAGAAATCAACGGGATAAAATTTTCCAATTTAGCGATGTTGACTTGGGCAATTTGTATACCTCGGAAGCGAAAGTATCGTTAACCATTGCTTTAAAAGGGTTTTAGTATTAGAGCGGCTGGTGAGCCATTCGTATCAAAGGGTATTCATTTTGTTATAATATATTTTGTGGATTCTGTTTATACAAATGATCTTGTTGATGATCATTGTGGAATTAACTAAAGTTATAGATATAACAAAAGTTATACCCATTGATTTTTTGAGCGGTTCAAGGCAAAGAAGGGGATACGATAATTTGCTATGATACGTGGTATAAGGATTTGGTTTATTATTTGGCATAGCATGGGAAACAAATACTTTAGGTGCTGTGTTCGGTTTTTGGCGACTTTTTTGTTTTTGCTGACAACTTCTGAACTCCGGGGACAGGTTGCACAACATTCAGAACTGAAAATTGTGGTTGGGGGCGATCACAAATATCCACCCTACGAATTTATAAATGAGCAGGGTGATCCTGATGGATTCAATGTTGAAATCACCAAAGCCATCGGCAAGGTCATGGGCATGGCTGTCGAAGTACGGCTGGGAGGTTGGTCTGAGATGAGAACCGCCTTGGAAAAAGGCGAAATCGATGTCTTACAAGGAATTGTGTATTCAAAGGAAAGAGCGAAAATCTATGATTTTTCCCCACCCCACTCCATCGTTCACAATTCAATCTGGGTCAGAGTTGGTGCAGAAAAAATCCATTCTCTGGATGAGCTGGAACACAAGAAGGTCGTTTTGCAGAAAGACGGAATAGTGCATGACTATTTGCGCGAAACCAACCTGAACATCAATTTTATTCCCACCCAAACCCATGCCCAAGCGCTTCATCAGCTGATCCTTGGAAACTACGATTATGCCGTGGTCAGTAAACTGCCGGGTCAATTTTACTTAAATGAAATTCAAGCCCACCACATGGTTGATGTGACTGTACCGGTAACCTCTCATCGCTACGGTTATGCAGTGATGAAGGGGAATTATGAGTTGCTGGGCAGAATTAGTGAGGGATTGGCAACACTAAAGAAGACCGGACAATACCAGGAGATTTATGACAAATGGTTGGGAGTCCTGGAACCCCAGGGAGTTTCAGCCAAAACGATCTTTCGTTACGGAATGATCGTCATAATTCCCCTGTTATTGGGGTTAGCCGCCTCCATCCTTTGGAGCAGGATTCTTAAACGACAAGTGGCAAACCGTACGATCGACCTGGAAAAGGAAATGAAACGTCACAAGGAAGCCCTCGATGAACTCAAACGCCAGCAAAAACAGCTGATACAAGCTGACAAACTGGCATCCCTGGGGATACTTGTGTCGGGTGTTGCACACGAAATCAACAACCCCAGCGGATTGATCCTAATGAATCTGCCCCTGGTTCGGGATGTCTACCAGGATGCTTTGCCTATTCTGGATGACTATAATCGTGAGAATGAGGGATTTTCCCTGGGAGGTTTGGGCTACAGCAAATTACGAAATGAGATTCCTGCAATCATCGATGAGATGCAGGAGAGTGTCACCAAAATCAAACGAATTGTCGAAGACCTGAAGAATTTTGCACGAAAAGACAACTCCGTAATGGAGTTGAATGTAAACCTCAATGATGTCGTAAAACGATCGATTCGATTGACAACCAACTCCATTCGGAAATCTACCGACTACTTTCATGTCGAGTATGCTGATAATATGATCTATATTATGGGGAATAACCAGCGTATTGAACAGGTGGTTGTAAACCTTATTCTCAATGCCTGTCAGGCTTTGGAATCTCTGGAAAAGAAAATCGAAGTTAGAACGGAGGTCGGAAAATCCTCGGTTAAATTGATTGTAAAGGATGAAGGTTGCGGAATTACCAACGAACACTTGGATCATGTTACAGATCCATTTTTTACAACAAAAAGAGAAATTGGTGGCACGGGCCTTGGCCTGTCAATTTCCGATGGAATTGTCAAAGACCATGGAGGAAAACTGGAGTTTGCATCTATACTGGGATTTGGAACCACAGTCACCATGATTTTGCCTTTGGAACACACAGAAGTAAATTAGTATTGTTATGGCTGAAGAAACATATCCTTCTTTTGGCGTATTGCTTGTTGATGATGAAAAAGCATGGCTGCGCAGTTTAAGTCTTTCCCTGGAACGAAACCTCGGCATTAACAACATTGTCCAATGCAATGATAGTCGGGAAGTAATGACAATACTGGACAGCAGTAACATAGGTCTGGTATTGCTGGATTTGACGATGCCCCATATACCCGGTGAGAAACTGCTGGAAACCATCACCGCGGACTTTCCTGATGTAACGGTACTGGTAATAAGCGGTATGAACCAAATTGAAACTGCCGTAAACTGCATTAAAAAAGGAGCTTACAACTATTTTGTCAAAACCATTGAAGAAGAACGACTTATCCAGTTTATTCGTCATGCGATTCAGCTTCAGGAATTAAAACAGCACAATCGTGAGATTACAAATCGTCTGCTAAGCGGACATTTGGAGTCTCCCGCTTCCTTTTCGGAAATAGTCACGAATCATCCAAAATTGCATTCAATATTTCAATATGTCGAGGCAGTGGCAAAAACCTCTCAACCTGTTCTTATCACCGGTGAAAGCGGCACAGGTAAGGAATTGATAGCTCAATCCATACACAAGCTAAGCAACCGAAACGGCAAACTTTTGTGTGTCAATATTGCGGGTTTGGATGACAATATTTTCTCCGATACCTTGTTCGGACATGTTAAAGGGGCATACACCGGGGCTGAAGCTCCCAGAAAAGGTATTATCGAAGAAGCGGAAGGCGGAACCTTGCTGTTGGATGAGATTGGGGATTTAAGTATGCAATCTCAAGTCAAGCTTCTCAGGCTGCTGCAAGAAGGTGAATACTTTCCCTTAGGCAGTGACAAACCGAAGAGAAGCAAAACCAGAATAATACTGGCCACCCATAAAGACCTCAAACAGGAACAAAAGGAGAATAGATTTAGAAAGGATTTATACTACCGATTATGCACACATCATATTCACCTGCCGGCTCTTCGTGAAAGAAAAGATGATATTCCGGTCCTTCTGGAGCATTTTCTGATGTTGGCCTCCGAAGAGCTGGGTAAAAAGAAACCAAGCTATCCCAGGGAATTGTCGGTATTACTCTCCACATACCATTTTCCCGGCAATATCAGGGAGTTAAAAAGCATGGTTTTTAACGCAGTTAGTCTGCATCAATCCAAGATACTCTCCCTAAAAACATTTATTGAAGCCACACAAGCGGATGTTTTAAATGATCAATCCAATGTAATCCTCTGGGAAGATCGGAATCCCTACCAGCAGTTTGAAACGTTACCGAAACTTACCCACTCCAATTTTCTTCTGATCAAAGAGGCGATGCATCGTTCAGAGGGCAACCAATCCATAGCCGCAAGAATGCTGGGGATTTCCCAACCCGCGCTGAGTAAAAGGCTAAAACAGATCAACAAGCAGGAAATGTATTAAGGGTTAGTGTTTAATTCAATTACGCTATTGAATAGGGTGCGCCAAAAAGTTCCGGGATTTCCGGCAACCGTTCTTTATTGATGTTTTGTGTCGTCCCTACGGGACTTGAATACCTTGGGCCTGAATACCAGCGTTTAAAACCGCTGGCTACTAGGATGCCACCCCTTCGGGGTTTAATTGAATAGCCAACCATACTTCAAATCTGTTAGATGATGACCAAGTTAACCTTGAAAGCAGTTTGTTTACCATTAATAAGCTGAAGACTTTACTCTAAAAGAGCCCTTTCCGGAGCTCCGTAGGAGCGGCATGCAGCAGCCAGTGGTGTTAACCGCTGGTCTCAAGACCTTACCATACAAAGAGTGAAACAATATGATTATCCTTATTGTAGCAATTGTAACTTAGGTCCGTGTAATTATTTCACAGAGAGAGAATTCGAGTATGATTGTTATGCCATTGAGATACCTTGCGGGATTTGTCCCTGGTGCACTGGCTTGCTGCAATGTCTCCAATAATGAGGAGTTCGATGAAAGCAGAAATAAGACTATTTGCCTCCTTCACCCAATATTTACCTCCCAACGCGGAGGGACAAAAAGCGAAGCTGGATTTGGATGAGGGAACAACGATCAAAGATGTGCTCAAACAACTGGGTGTCCCGTTGAACACGGTGAAGCTGGTGTTTGCGAATGGTGTACACGCAGACATGAATTATGTGATTCAGGAAGGAGACAGGATAGGAGCTTTCCCGCCTGTTGCCGGAGGTTAGTCGGTTTAATTTAAAAAAGCAGCATGTTCAGTTTGAAGTCAAATCTATTACATGCTGCTGATATTTTGAAGATTTCTTACCAGTTAAATACCGTATCCAATTCAGAATCCGGCACAGCGAATGTTACGTTGTGAGGAGGAAATACTTCTGTTTTAAAATATTCGGGTAACCTGTTCATTTCTGCTGAAAATCCTGCTGCCTTATTAAAGTCATTTTCCTTTTTCAAAACGGATTTACCCAACTCGGTTACATCATCCGCAGTCAGACTGAGTCCGTAGTTGGCATTGATCATATCGATCAGTGCCTGGAAGGTTTCCGGCTGATCCAACACGGCGAAGGCAATGAAGAGGCACATGCCAGTCGAATCCACAGCCGCAGTGGCAATTTGGAGATTACGTGAAAGTTCCACCTGACCTTCCGGTTTTAAAGGATTTACGGTTCCTCCCACATCAAGAATATTGGAAGTGATCGAGTATCCGGCTGTGTGGTCCGCACCCATGGGACTGGTAGCATAAGTAACACCGATACCCTGGGCTGCCCTTGGGTCATAAGCGGGCATGGACTGTCCTTTAACAACGGGAACTCTTTCCACACCAAACGTCTTTCCGACAACTTCAGCCCCGGCTCCGAGAATTCTGCCTAAAGGAGTTCCTTCACCCACTTCTTTAATCATCCTGATGGCTGCTTCAGCATCACCAAAGTCGGCTAATCCGGCTTCCATGGCAACAGCAATGGCATTCCCCATTTCGATGGTATCCAGCCCAAAATCATCATCCAGCCTATCCATCATGGCGATCGCATCAATATCGTCAATACCGCAGTTTCCACCATGGGCCCAGACGGTTTCATACTCAGGT
>JANQLH010000202.1 GCA_028280735.1 SAR324 cluster bacterium
TATCAACCTGTTTAGAAACGTTACCGGGGATGTACAAGGGTACATGCAGGTTTTTCCGGAAGGATTGGGATCTGTTTTTCAAATCTATCTGTTGTTTCATGCCATATATTTCACCGGGGCCCTCTGGTTCAGGGGCAACAATTTTTTTAAAACCTCCTTGGTGCTGATAGGGGCAGTTATTTTGATGATAATCGTAACGGTTGCTTATCTGAAGAATACGATCAGCTCCTTGGGAACCACAAATATCATTATACAATTCAATAGTTTGGATCAACTCGGGCGATTTTTTGGCAGTCCCGTTTTTTCCCCTACCTATTTTCTTTATGTATTCTTGTTTATTGTTTTTCCTCTCTGTTTATATGGAATCGCCTACTATAAATTCAAGAATTCCCAGGTAAAAGGTTAATGGAGTTTAATAAAGATAAGGCCATTTTTCTGCAGATTGCAGACATGCTTTTTGAATCGATACTGACTGACAAGTGGAAAGAAGAGGAAAGGGTGCCTTCCGTCAGGGAACTGGCCGTATCTGTAGAGGTAAATCCCAACACCGTGTTACGAACCTATGGTTATCTGCAGGATAATGATATTATCTTCAATCGAAGAGGGATGGGATATTTTGTAGCCACCGAAGCCAAAGAAAAAATTAAAGCTATAAAACGCGAACAGTTCGTTAAAACTGAGCTGCCACAGATAGTAGCCACCATGAAATTGCTGGAAATCGAGTTTGATGACCTAAAATCCCTTTACGAAGAACATCATTAACAGCTCCTTCCCAAGTGCTCCTGCGCAGTTATAATCTCCTTATTTTGCCTGGAATTGAGCTGGTTTCTATGCAGCCTGGCGCTTCGGCGACACTGCCCGTCTTATCAAGGAAATCACTTTCCTCTGTTTAATAGTAGGATTCGATGACTTTCTCGGATTCACTCTGTTCCACGCCTGTAAATAAATCATTAACAAACACTTTGGCCGGGGAGACGGATTTTAAAGGGGAAACAAACATCATCGCTTTCTGGGGAATCTGGTATTCCTGGCCCGTTTTCTTGTAGACCATTTTTGCGAGGCCGTTGATCGTACCCACGCTGGTCCCGAGTTTTCGGCTTTCCACAATGAACTCACCTTCATCGGCAGTCACCTCAACCAGATCGGTATCAAATCGGATCTGTTTTCCTTCATTGAGAATCGTGCGGACACGGATTTTCCCATATAAGACATGAATATGATAAATGGAGGTCAGTGAATCGGATACCTTTGTATACACCTTAATCCGACTGGATGGCGCGATAAAAACCTCGTCGTTGTTGGAAAGCATGGAAAGCAGAATATGGGCTTTGCCATCCGGTCCGGTTAAAATCTCATCACCGCTATTCAAGCTTTTTCCATAATCGCTGATTTCGATATCCTGTTCTGTACCCAGCAATTGCACCGTACCGGATTCTTTTATGATGCGAACGGAATCCGCTTCAATATCATGCAGAGCAAAGGAGGTTTGTAAAAACGAAAATGCCAGCAATCCCGCTAAGGAAAGGATTAATAAAGTAATTCTCTTGAGTTTCATCTCTTCTATCGATTTGTAGTAATCAATCGGGCTGTGGTTGTCGGTCAGTCCCTGAAAATGCAAATAGAACACCAAATCAACCGGGGAAACAGGCACTTCGGGATTAATCCCATTGGTTGTAGTCCTCCCAGGCAATGACCTGGTTACGCCCCTTGTTCTTGGCTTCGTATAAAGCTTCGTCGGCCCTGATAACCACATTTTCGCTGGCTATACCCGGTCGCATCTGTGCCACTCCAAGTGAAACTGAAACGTGGATTGTTTCTTCATTTCCAAGCGTTATAGGCAATTCATGAATGTCCGAACGGAGGCGATCCAACAACGATTTTCCTTTGAGAAAATCAGTATTCGGAAGGCAAAACAAGAATTCTTCCCCACCATACCTGAAAAGGGCATCATAAGGTCTTAAATTGGATTTCAAATAGTCGGCGACCCGTTTCAGCACAATATCCCCATTAGCGTGACCATAGGTATCGTTGATGTTTTTAAAGAAATCAAGGTCCGCCATGGCCAGGCAACAAATCTTGCCGTCTCGCTGTACATAAGCCTGTTCCTGCAGAAGTATCGGCATCATTGCCTGCCGGTTGAATATTCCGGTGAGAGGGTCGAACGATATCTGCAGACGGGTGATCTTGTCCTTTAGTCGTTGCAGTTGATGAGAAAAACTCCATTCGCTGTTAACAAAAACATAATAATCCTTTTCCTTGATACCTTGGCCATTTTGAATTTTGAGAGCCAGTTGACGGGCTTCCTCATGCATCGTCTTGTGCACGCTGTTGATGCTTTCAAAGTCAACCTGATGCAACCAATCCTCAGCCTGACAGCTGTGAAACCATTTTGCAAAATCACATTCCTGATGTGAGGTTTCTGTAAGATAGCTTGGTGGAAAAGATGTGTGGCAAATCGCCCGGATATTCCAGAGCTTTACCCATTTTGAGTGCTCATCCAGCCCGGATTCAATACGGTTGATAACTTGTTCTATCGCTTCACTGGTTTTAAATTTCATTGGAATACTCTCTAAGGTATTATCGGCGTTTTTAAACTCAATTCGCTTAACTTTTCCAAACAAGACTCTTGGTCAGCTTCCAGCCCGAATATCCAGGTTTTTTTCTGTTGCCGGATTTAAAAAAAAGCGGAGTTCCTCTACCTGCGAAAACGATTGGAACATGGCTAATAGATCAACACAGATAATTTTAAACCTTCAGTGTTTTGTGCTGCAAGCTTCGATTCCTTTTTGACCGGAATGCTTGTGAAGATAATTAATCAACCAAAGAAAAACTCATTAAACCAATGGTTTAAATAACTGACCCAAAGGTTAACCGGTATCGTAAAATCTCGATTGCTATCGAAAAATTTCGGGTAAAATCGAATTTTAACGATAAATATTGATTTGATTGAGTTCCCCAAGTTGAGTGGACAATAATTCAGATCACTTGCAGGGGAAAATCTCTATTGGAAATATCTAAAATATCTGACAGATTTAAGAGTATAATGAAATCTATGCGGTCTGATTTTGGATGATTGAATTGCACTGATTAACGACTCTGCAGTTTTCACAGGATATGGTGTGTGAATAATAATTAAAAACAATTCGGAGAGAACATGTCACCAGTTAAAGCAAAAGCGGGAATGGACAGCTACGATGTTATTGTAGTGGGAGGAGGTCCGGCCGGTCTTTTTGCAGCTTTTTATTTATGTGAATATTCCAATGCCAGGGTTTTACTGATTGAAAAAGGAAAAGGACCTCTAAAGCGCAAATGCCCGATCAGCAAAACCCAAAAATGTATCAAATGCAAACCGTGTAACATTCTTTCCGGAATCGGCGGCGCCGGCTTGTTTTCTGATGGAAAACTGAATTATATTCACAAACTTGGCAAGACGGACCTGACGCAATTTATGCCCACCCCGGATGCAGAGGCGCTAATTGACGAAACAGAGAGTGTTTTCAACCGCTTTGGCATGGATGGGCCGGTCTTTCCAACCGATATGGACGAAGCTAAAAACATACGGAAATCGGCAAAAAAATATGGAATTGATCTGCTGGTAATCAAACAAAAACATTTGGGAAGCGACAACCTGCCCGGTTATATAGCCTCAATGAGGGATTATCTGAAGAAAAAAGGCGTGGTCATCCATACCTCGGAAGAGGTAAGGGATATCATCGTGAAAAAAAACACGGTGGTCGGCGTAATCACGAATAGAAAAGAGTATGCGGCAGGAAAGGTGATTCTGGCCCCGGGAAGAGTTGGGGCGAAATGGGTTGGGGGGCTCGCTTCAAGATTCAAGCTGGATGTTCAACAGCGTGGAATTGAAGTCGGTGTAAGGGTGGAAGTACATAATGATATCATGCGAGATCTTTGTTCCACTATTTACGACCCCACCTTTTTTATTCAAACCTCAAAGTATGATGACCAAACCCGAACATTTTGCACCAACATGGGTGGATTTGTAACCCAGGAAAACTATGCCGATTTTGTGTGTGTAAACGGACATGCCTACCTCAACCGGAAATCGGACAATACCAACTTTGCCTTTCTTTCCAAAGTGATTCTCACCGAACCGGTCACCGACAACCAGGCATATGGAGAATCCATCGGCAGTCTGGCTACACTGATAGGTGGCGGCAGCCCTATTTTGCAAAGATTTGGAGATTTGAAACGCGGCAGACGAAGCACCTGGCATCGGATCAGCAAAGGTTACCTGGAACCGACATTGAATGACGTGGTGTGTGGAGATATTGCCATGGCTCTTCCGGAAAGGATTCTGACGAATATTATCGAAGGATTGGAAAAACTGAACAATGTGGTCCCGGGAGTTTCAAACGATGAAACACTGCTGTACGCACCGGAAATTAAATTCTTTGCCCGGCAGATTGAAACCAGGGAGCACCTGGAAACCAACATTGACGGACTTTATGTAGCAGGCGACGGACCCGGTGTTGCCGGCAACATCGTATCAGCGGCAGCAACAGGTATCATTCCTGCCAAAGCAATTGCAGCCATGTACAGCTAATACCTGCCAATGAAGGGGCCAGGCTTGGATTTTTCAAAATTTTAACATCCCGTTTCAGGCGTTCATCGATTAGCAGTTTCTGTTCAGTTCCGGTAGATAGTTGCCGGCATCAATTAAGGTCGCTTTATACCTTCCTTGAAAGAGATGACCGATTCTTGTCTCTCATTTATTGATCCAACGGATATACCTAAAAACAGATTCTGGATGATTTGGGAGAGCGGGATATCGGCCACTTTAACCACCGTGTAAAAATGGTTAGGCAACCAACAGAGCCCATGAACTTGATGATTAGACCACTTGAAATCTTCTTCTGAAACCTGGTCGAAGGTTTATATAATCCCCAGGTTATAAATTATAGTCTGTTCACCATTACTATGCAGCATTACATGATATACGACATCAGTGATACGACTTCCGGGTTCAATTACCAAGGACTCATCTTTGGAATTGAAACGAACTTGGACAGAATATCAATGTAATAATAGTTAGTTACCGGCAAAAATCCAAAGATCCAAGCCTGACCTCTTTATACGATTGGTTGCTAGACCAAAAATCAAGCTGTAATGGCATTCTTTGCAGCTTGATGTAAACCACAATCATAAGTCAAAAGAAGATTTGACCCCTTTTATATCGTGAATCGTCTCAAGTCCAGTACTTTTTTATTTCCTGTTCGTGGCAGCTTAACTGTTACGTTTCCAATTAGAGCGTTTTGCTTCCCGCGAGTTGGGGATTGACTGAGGTTTATCTATCATCATAGTCTCCATGTTAAAAGTGTGAACAAGAATCAGAGACTTTTATGACAGATAAACTGTAAGAACTGAAGATGTGCTTTAATTAGCGCTTACAATTAAATCTCCACCATTTATAAAACATCTTCAAATTACTTGCTTGATTTACCTGATAATAGATCGGCTAATTCATGAAGGTGTTTTGAGATCATCAAGGCTTTTTCTTGATTTATAAATGTGTCCGATTGAAGGCCATTATCCGATTGATTCGACTGCATTTGCTTTCTAAATGATGATATAATCCTTATGCTAAATGCACTATTGATTAAGCAAAAAGCGGCGACAAGAGTAATAGTTATCCATTGAACTATAGTTTGCTTTTTCCTCTCGATTAAGTAGGTTTTAAAACTGTCCTCTTTTACTTTAGTTGCTAACTGATCTAAATAATCCAAAATTGAATTGTAAGAAATTGTCCATTGTTCTTTTATTTTAACTAAATCTCTTGATGAAAGCTCAAAAACTCCCTGCTGGTATTTTTTTGAATTTTCTTTGAAGCCATTTAAGATCGTACCAAAGACATCATCACTGTATTTGATATCTTCTTTTACAGTAAGCCACAGTTCTTCTACTTCAAATAAAGTTTCGTGCAATATGAGCCCGTGACTCAAGGGTTCTTCAGTGTTCTCAAATAGCTTTGGAGTCAATGACCTAGAAAGGAGTTGCATAGCTCTTATATTGTCTAAAACAATTGCTCCTTTTTGATTTAAATTGAATAATGATTCCTGGGAAACTTTAGCTTGATAGTAGATAGCTGATGAAAGCACGATAATACCGAAAATATTGAATATTAAAATAGGAAGATAGTAGTTTATTCTATTTCTAAGTATTTTTTCTGACTCTGCTTTCATAATTAAACCTTGCTTTTATTTTAATCAGTCAAATTTCACCAATTCGATCATTATTCCGGCTTGTTAAACGTTTTCTTTTGTTCTGTTGCTTTTTCTATCACACCTTCTTTCTCAAGTTTAAGTCTAAATTCTCTTAGTTCATCTGTCATTTCAGCAATACTTTGTATTTTTTCTTTACCTGTATTCGATTGGTTTAGAGATTCTCTATTTAATAAGTTATTATTAATAAGTTTTTGATCTTCTTGATTTGTGGGTCCAGCTTGTCCAGGAATTAAATCCGAGTTGATCTTTTCAGATTTTGACCTATTATACTGTTGCTTTTTCTTTTTAAAATTAGAAAGATCATTGCGTTCGTGGAATGTCTGGTAATCTGAATATCTAGAATTTGACTGCTGCTCATCAATTTTACCTAGAGTATTATTTTTGTCAGAATGGAAACGAATTGAAACTTCATCGTCTTTGCGTTCATGTTCTTTCTTGTTAATACAGGTCTCTTTTAAAGTTTCTTTTTTGGCTCGGTTAGCAAGGGAATACGTGCAGCCCACAAGAACCGCAATTGAGACAATGAAAGCTCCAATAAAGAATATTAGATTCTCACTAGATTTATCTTTGCTAAAATCAGGATGAAAAACGTATTTATTTCCTTGAATCGAGGACATTTCAACCAGACCAAATGCATGAACTCCTAACAATGTTTTTTTTCGGTAGACTTTGAACCTATATAATTCATCTGTTTTACAAGCTTTCAAAATATCATCATAAAAAGTAGGCTTAGAGAACTTTATTACATCATGAAAATCAGCGGTTTTTATATGCAAAATATCTTCTTTGTATCTCAAGTTTCTTGTTTTTATATAGCATTTTGCAATTTTTGACTCGAAAATAAGATAATCATTTTCATCATAAGTTTTGTTGAACACTTCAGTCCAAAGAATCATGCTAGAAAAAAAAATCATGAAAAGTGAAGCAATAATCGCTATGATTGCTTTGGTCCTTTCCGTCTGTTGTCCGAATTTAAATCCAAGAAATACGTGGAAGATGATTTTATAAAAGTTCATATTCTTATATTAATAGAAGATTGCTTGCCTATATTCATTTTTTCGACTTGCTCTTTATTCTACCTATTCTTGTATAAGTTGATTTAACATAATACTTCGTTCCATTATTCAAAATGTACCATCTGTTTTTGTCTTCAAACTCCGTTATACCCTGTTTAAGCTGTTCTCTAATATCAAATGATCTCTTCTTAACAAGGTCTTCATTAATCGTGGCTGCTCCCTTTTTAAAATTTAGGCTTTCATACTTTTTGTATTGACTAGATGAAGGACGTTGTGTAATGACCATCCACTTTTCATGGCCATCAGGGCTTTTAAGAAAGAAAGCACTACCTTCGAATTTCCATCTAGATTGTCTTTTTTGGTATCTCTTTATGTCACTTTCAACCAGATTGGGATCTTGGGTGACATATTTCCCCAAAATCCATGCTGCGTTCATCTGCCCTTTAGCTAAATTAGACAACAATGTTTGCCCAGTACGAGGTATCATGGCGGATCCTAAAATACGGGAAATGAAATCCATTCCTACTTCTCCTACTGTTCTAAAATTACTTATTTCACCTTGGCCAGAAACAAGCTGTTTAGAAACACTTTCAGTGCCGCTTATTGCCAATTCGATTTTATTTTTGTTTCGATGGAGTATACTGATTAACTTCTGAATTCTTATGGCTTTAGCTTGAATTTGCATAATGGCACCTAACCCACCTGACGCGGCCCCTGCCAAGAAAGCAATCAAGCATTGATATTTATTTAGGTAATTTATAAATAACTCTTCGGTTTTTTCCTCATCTGACAAAAAAGTTAAATACTGTAGGGCAATTTCAACAACAGTATTACAAAAACCACCCATTGCGGCTGTGACAAATACTCCATATGATACCACTCCTCTGAAATCATCAGTTATTTGGTGATATTCACTCAACCAGGCAGACATCGCATATTGAAGTTCGCTGAAATCTGCTTGTATTTCGGTATTGTAAGTTAAATCTGTTGCGATGTGTTTTTTTTCTTTGTCCTTAAAATCATAGTATTCCAAAACGTTGGCCGCAAATACGGCCCCTTCATCGAAAGGAGCGTCTCCACCTTGCTGGGAGTATTTTTTTCTTAGAACATGGTCGATATGATGACCTGTTTCTTCCACTATTGCGATCAGCAGACCACATGCAGTTATGTTATTGTTTTTGGCTTCGTTAACAAACCTTTCATCCATCCATGTTTCATTTGTATTATGGTTATAACCTGCTGAATGCCCATAGAGTTTTTTTGCTTTTGGACTGTTCCTTTCAATGATTTTGATGGGTGGAAATTCAAAGCTTTCGTTTAAAATGTCATTTCTCAAGCTCTTGTATGAGTACTTCTTAATATCTGCACCAAAAATACAGTGGAGTTTCATCAAACAATCTTCTTCAGACGTAGAGGCAAACCAATTTTTGATCAACTCTTTCACAAATTCTGATTCAAGTTTTTTCTGAGAAACAAGCCTAAGATGCTCGATAAACTTAATGGGGTGAAAGTGGTAGAGGTCATTGTGGTCTTTTAATCCATCAACGGTAAGATCATCCCAAAAATCCATTTTATCCTGGTTAAGTTCCAGGTAGGCTTTGTGTTTTTTATCGCTGTGGATGCCGCCGTTTTCTTTCTTTAGCCTGTCAAACTCGCCTTTGACAGTTTGCCATTCCGACTTGGTTTTGACAACCAAGCGTCTCAGTCTT
>JANQLH010000208.1 GCA_028280735.1 SAR324 cluster bacterium
AATACCAAGCCCGGCAGGTAACTGAATATACTCACGAGATGGTGGATCAGATGGTCAAACGAGTGGAGGAAGCGTTCAAAGCAGAATTCTGCAAGCCAAAATAATGTTTAAACTCAAGTTGAAAAAGGTGACAGTGTTTAATTTATTCCGATTATGAGGAAAATTATCAGAGGCAAATGCGTTGATCATTGGTTTGTATCTCCTGCTGTATTCTACCGCAATGTTCCTCCCAGATTTTACAAAAATCAGATGTTTTTTAGACATTTCGATTTTTTTTTATTGCTATAGTTTCTTCATACACCTCTTTTTTTAAAGAAAAGTTAAACAATTCAATATAATATGATGTACTTTAATCCACTCTCGCTTTAACCGTTATCGAGCAAGAATTAGCTAAAATTGATATGAAGTCACATGCACATATGGTTGAGAGAAACAGCTTCAAGTATATGGGAAAACAAAGACCTTATCTGGCATTAGCTCCTGAATCGCACTTCGCGAGTCCCAAACAGATTCTGCTGTCAGCAAAAGGAACCTCGTTACCCTTCACATTGGATGACACCACAGCCGGAATCGAAAATGAGTTCCAGGCTGCGGTTATTGGAAATAACGAAACGGTCGATCTGCCAAACACAATTAAAAGCTCCAGTTATTTCAAAAATATAATCAAAAAAGCAAAAGCCGGAGATTCCCCTTGGCAGGTTCTGACGTCGTTAGAGGACTTCCTTGAAGAGGAGAACGATCATGTTTGGGAAAACAGCTGGGTTCGGTTTCCCAGAAAGTTTTTAAGTGCCAGGGCGGACGATATTCTTAAAACAGATTTGCTTGCAGACAAAAGCTTTCCTGCCCTGGGAACACGATCCGATATCGGAAGGTTTACCTACATAGAAGATGGAGAACCCCGGGTACGAGTACCTATCAGCTACCTCCTAAAGCTGGCATTGGCCGATGTCACGGGATTACCCGACACCCCGGTAGATTTATGTAAAATTGCCGACAAACTGATGACGTGCTTCCTCAGTGATAACACATCTCCCGAAGTCACATCCTTTTATATCACTCCATTGTCCAAGAAGTTCGGCAAAGGGAGAAGCGTTTCGGATGAAGCCTTGTTACGATACCTCTCTTGTCAGCTGTTGATTCAATACGCAAACCAACAGTTTGAGCTCACTGAATCCGGTCAGAAAGCCCGCATCTATTTCGCTCCCAATCCCCCGGTTCGTCAGCGTAAGCTCAACGAACTGATTCCCGATTCATTTTACAGGGAATTATTTATGAGCCCCTGCTTATCAGGATGGGACAAGGGTGAAGAAAAGCACAAGTACATGGGATTTTGTCACAGAACCCTTTCCAACAGTCAGCTCAATGCCGTATACAAGCTTAAGGAAGCCGGAATTATCAGCACCAATCTTGTGGTATTGCCCAATACTTCCAACACCAGTCTGGCAAATAACGGCACCCATGTCAGCCTCGGCAGTGACATAATCAGCAAGGTTTTGTCAGATCCTGCCTCCGGTTTTTCCGCAGTTGAGGAGAAGTACTACGGAGATTTGGTCATTAAAATCACAGAACACTTTTTACCACTTTTTGTCGGCCAGTACTCCGGTGCTCCTTATCGACTCGATTTCTGGGATTTTCATCCCGAAAAGGTGTTGGGATATTTGCCTCATCAGCTGGACTACACGCATTTGCGAATGCTTTGGCGGAGATGGAAAAAGAAAGCTCACCTGAAATTCCTGGGACGCCGATTTACTCCGTTTGGACCGGAACTGTTCGATCGAATCTTCAGCACTCTGGCGGGAGTCAAAGGCGATTTTGTCAGTGACTTTCGATTGATCGACTATTTCATTTCTCTATTAAGCACCGAACATAGCCCTGCCCTGAGCGGTAAGCTTGGAAATGATGAGAAATTGAAGAACGATCTGGCCACCATGGGTGTGTTTGACCGAAACATGGCGACCTATCTTTTATGCCGTATGAGGCAATATGCCACCATGGGATATTCGGGATTCGAAGCGCGTTATTACAGTCAATTTGAAAACATAAGTGACGACCTGGGTGAAGCCGTCAATCTTCAGGTCTTGATTAATGCCCTGGCTTACAAATACGTTTTAACCGACCGGTTTTGTCATATTGACATACCCGACAGCCCCTCCATTGAAAGCGAGCGCAGACAGGTGTTTTTTG
Source organism: SAR324 cluster bacterium (assembly GCA_028280735.1). Classification (GTDB taxonomy): domain Bacteria; phylum SAR324; class SAR324; order XYD2-FULL-50-16; family XYD2-FULL-50-16; genus JAHJTV01. Next base: position 2,185 of record JANQLH010000208.1, read on the forward strand.
GATCGGCCATTGGTATCCCAACATTTTTTGTTCTGAACAACACACAAAATCGATTCTTGAAACGGATACTTGACGTCACCGAAGGTAAAAGACCCAGCCGGCGGTACAGCGGCTATACCAGGGTCTATAATCACGAATACAAAAAAGCGTTGGTTCGGGTGATTCGGGAAGATGCCAAGGACTTGATCGAAATGATGGGTATGGAATCGACTCTCAATGATTTGACATTGAGATTGGATTATCCGGAGGATTCTTCCGTATCGGGCAAGCTGACCAAAGGTATTCTTGCAGAAACCGGCTCTTCCAAAGCAATGAAACTGAGCGGTGAAGAATTCAATACAGCTGCGGAAACTTATTACCGTGAAACCCTCCGCAAGAAGCAGATAGAAGAGGCCTTCATAGTATTGCAGAAAGATGCCTTAAAAATGGTATCGCCCCTGCTTGCTGTCAACTCTTCGCTGTATCAGAAGCTGCAAACCATTACCGACGGTAAACCGGTGGTTGAATTCATCAAAGCGCTGAAAAAAGATGCTCTTGAAGAAGCTTTGCCCAGAGATAAACTGGTAAAACTCATACAACTCACCCTATTGGTGATAGACAGCAACAAGCGATTTGTTTCGGCAAACTCAAATTCTTCAATAAATCAGCAGGAGGCCCATGCATCAGTTTATTGATAGAGCGGACGCCTCGGTGATCACGGAAAAACTGATTGCTGATGGAACTGTAAATCTCATCTATTCGAAAATCAGGGAAAACTCAGGATTTTTATTCGACTTGTTAACATCCTCCCGTATTTCATCACTGCTGGGATATTTTAATTATGATAATCCCCTGATGAAAACCTCCTACAAGGTTTCCAAAATCATAAAAGAACTGGAAATCAACATGGATGAATGCCTGGATTCTCCCTCCTGCTTAAACACCCCCAGAAAACTGTTCGAACGCAAGATAAAATACTGGGAGTGCCGACCGATGGATACGAATTTCGGAACGGTTGTTTCTCCGGCGGACTCGCGCATGCTGATCGGATCATTTGCCCGGGATTCCATGTTGTTTCTCAAGGAAAAGTTTTTTGATTACGAACATTTGCTGGGCAGGGACAAGACAAATTGGCTGGAAACCTTTCAAAATGGCGATTTTGCAATCTTTAGACTGACCCCGGAGAAGTACCACTACAACCATCTTCCGGTCTCCGGCAAGGTAGTCGATATTTACGAAATAGATGGAGCCTACCACTCCTGCAATCCGGGTGCGGTGGTCAGTGTTGTCACTCCCTTCTCCAAAAACAAGAGGGTTGTGACAATTATCGACACAAATGTTCCCAATGGTGACGGAGTAGGACTGGTTGCCATGATTGAAGTTGTGGCCCTGATGATCGGTGAAATCCGTCAATGCTATAGCACAACCTTTTACGATGATCCCTTCCCCATAGTCAGGCAGATGACCCTGCAAAAAGGGTGTCCCAAAAGTTTGTTTCGCCCGGGGAGTTCTATTGATGTTTTAATTTTTGAAAAAGATGCCGTGGAGTTCAGCCAGGATCTGCTAAAGAATCAACAACGTACGGATGTTCAGAGTCGATATTGCCGGGGTTTTCAAAAACCCCTGGTGGAAACTGAGGTTCAAATCCGTTCAACCATTGCACACAGGAGATCATGATGGTTAATACCTTGTTTATTTTATCAATTATCGCAATCTTTACAGCCTTGTTTGCCTGGAGTTTTAACACCCTGCAAAAGGAAAAATGGCAGATTCTGGGTACCATCCCGAAACACAAATGTGATGATGGCGCATGGCAAGGCACCAATTTCACCTATTACGGTTTCTTCACCGCGATTGCAGTCGTGTTCGCATGCAGTGTTGGGTTGATTTTGTTCGCATCACAGGCGGTTGACCTGACAACGATGTTGATTCTTTCCGCGGCCATTTTGATTCCCTGTTTTGCTGCTGCAAAAATTGTCGCTGCCATCGTGGAAAAAAAGGAAGCTACCCTCAGTATAGCCGGTGCTTCTTTTATCGGCATTATGCTCTGTCCGTGGTTGATTTTAGCCTCACGGCATTATTTGGGTTTAAGTCTGCCTATCGTATCGGCCCTGGCGGTTTTCTCCATTGCTTATACATTCGGAGAATCCCTTGGACGGCTGGCTTGCATCAGCTTTGGTTGTTGTTACGGCAAAAGAGTCCAGGATCTGCCTGATTGGCTGGGCAGGATGATTAAGCGGTTCTCATTTGTGTTCGATGGTGATCTGAAAAAGATAACCTATGCTCACCAGCTGAATGGTCAAGCGGTTATTCCCATTCAAGGAATTACCTCGGTTATTTACGCTGCGACAGGTGTTGCCGGAATTTACCTATTTGTTAACGGTTATCACACGGCAGCGTTTTTACTGACAATGATCGTCACCCAGGTATGGAGACTCGTCTCGGAGTTCTTCAGGGCAGATTTCAGGGGTGAAGGCAAAATTTCAGCTTACCAGGTTATGGGAGGCATATCCGTTGTTTATGTCTTGGGAATCACCCTGTTTTTTCCCATCAACACGGTTCCGGTTTCCAATGTTGCGGATGGTCTGAAATTATTCTGGAATCCGGGCGTCATTCTCTTTTTGGAAATTTTGGGATTGATAACATTTATCTTCACAGGCCGCAGCCAGGTTACAGGTGCTACCATGACTTTCAACGTCCATACGCACAAGATTTAGGAGATATCTGACCTATGGTGGCGCTCGCAAGTTCGCTGACCATAGGCTAATTTAATGAACGCTTTCAGAATGTAGGATGGGGAACTTGTTACCCATCAACTCTTTATGTATGGCTTTTGATCACTTTCCACCCGATGGGTAACGGAGTTACCCATCCTACGGTTCCTCCCTTACAGGGAAGATTATAACAGCCTGGGGTAAGTAAGCTTACGAACCTCACTCTA
>JANQLH010000254.1 GCA_028280735.1 SAR324 cluster bacterium
TTGGAGACTTTGCTATATAAGGCACTTTCCGGAGCTCCGTAGGAGCGGTATATAGTAGCCGGCGGTTGCAATCACTGGTCTCAGGGCCTCACCATACAAAAAGTCCCGGAGGGACGACAGGGAAAACCAAATGATTAAGTTTTAGTGTACGGCATGGTAAAGCGTTCCGAATATTTTTGGTGCACCCAAACGAATTAATAAACCAATTCTACCCGGTGAATGCAGGAGACAGGAATTAGAAGGCTATTTCGGCAGGTTTTAATTTTGATCCCTGGGAATTGATTATTGTGGCAAGTTGCTACAGCAACCTCTAATCCGCTGCGGGATTAGAGGTCGCTACGCGAAAGGAGCACATCATTCCGGTTTTAAGGGAATATCCCATTTTTTCATATACTTCCAGATTGCCGTGTGACTGACACCAACTCTTCGACTGACCTCAAGTTTGTTCCAATCGCACTCTTCCAGTAAGTTCAGCAATTCGTCTTTGGTTACTTTTGGTCTTCTTTTTTTTGGAGGGTTCAAATGTTCGGGTGCAGAAAGATGTTGTTGCCTGTCGGAATCAAAGGGGTTCTCGGTAATTACCTGGTACCTGGTTTGTTGCGGATTGCCTGAAGGAGGAGGATAGCTCGCTTCATGTTGGTGGTGAGGTGAATAGAGCATTGAAGGTTCTCTCGTTGTATAGTTGGATAAGGCTCTTGCTCCCTGTTCGGGGTTAAGTATTTCCCTGGGGAGATCCGGTTTGTCGATGACGCTTTCATTGCATAGTACAAAAGCGTGTTCAACGGCGTTTTCAAGTTCCCGGATATTCCCCGGCCAATCATAATCCAGCAGCACTTTCATCGCCGATGGTGTCAGGTCGTTAATCGCCTTCCCGGTTTTATTCACTTGTTTTTCAATAAAGTTCCTCACCAGCAGGGGAATATCGTCTTTTCTGAATCGCAATGGGGGCAGGATGATTGGAAAGACTTTTAACCGGTAATAGAGGTCTTCCCGAAATTTTCCCTCAAGGACCCTTGAAAGCAGGTCCCTATGTGTGGCGGTGATAATTCGGATATTGACCTTTTTTTTGGCGGAATCCCCGACTTTTTCAATTTCTCTTTCTTGCAGCACTCTCAGGAGTTTAACCTGGATAAACTGGCTCAGTTCCCCAATTTCGTCCAGAAAAATGGTGCCTCCTTCCGCTTCCTCGAATCTTCCAGTTCGATCTTTGATGGCACCGGTATAGGCACCTTTGACATGTCCAAACAATTCGCTTTCCAGCAGCGACTCAGAGAGGGCCGAACAGTTTACCGTGATAAAAGGCCTGTTACGACGCTCACTGTTATAATGAATCGCACTGGCAGCCAACTCCTTGCCCGTTCCTGATTCGCCTTGTATGAGGATGGTTGCGTCACTGGACGCGGCGGCTTTCAGGGAGGTAAAAACCTTTTGAATTTCATGGCTTTTGCCAATTATCCGGTGGATGTTGTGCACCTCTCCCAATCGCAGCTTAGCTTCTTCTACTTTTTGTTTCGCCTGCTTTAATTCTGTGAGGTCCGTAACGGCTTCCACAACACCCAGGAATTTTCCCTTGTCGTCTTCAACCGCAGCGGCCTTTTTTATAATGGGAACATCGTAACCGCTTTTATGCCTGAGGGAGCATTCCACTGTTTCAGATTTCCTGTTTTTGGAGATGTGACAATGTTCCATGGGGGAGTCGCAATTTTCAATTGAACAGCCCGTGCACGAAATCAAGGTGCAGGGCTTTCCCATAGCCTCACTGGCTGTATATCCGCTGATTTTTTCCATGGAAGGATTCCAAAAAGTGACCAGTCCTTTTGTATCCACTATAAACACCCCATCAGCCACGGAATCTATAATCTGTCTCATGAACCGCGGATTCCAGATACTATGTGTTTGTGAGCTCATTTTGTTTGGATCGTTGAAGAAGGGTTAGTGTCATGCCAACGGGAGACTGTCGCATCGATTCCGCTGATGCCCGGTTCCTGCTGCAAGCCTTGTAATTCGGTGTAATTAGTGTCTGAACGGAAAATCGCCAACCCCTTATCCAGCCTTGAGCCGGATATCGGAACCCAGCAGGAAGTTTAAGGCGCTATTAGCCGTCAGTTTTCAGCATTTCGTATAAAGCATTGAAAATTCGAACAAAAGCCGGCTGAGTACTGATCGCTGAAAGCACTGAACTTTGAAGCATCAAGTTGCCTTTAAAGCAATTATTGGTATGGCTTAAACTGGTTTTCACCCAGACACCGATTAATGTACATGTCCCCTGATTTCGGCTCAATATGGCTTTTCATGGTTGACCGAACATGAGTTGTTACCATTATAGTTACTGTTTGTGTTACCTGGCGATTTTTTATTGTTACCTTGCTTTACTAAGTAACATATCAGTAACAAAAATTGCAGCAAAAAATGATTGCCCTGATGGTGACAACAATAATTATTATTTTTTTTAACTTACTATATCAATCATTTAAACAAACTATTGTTTTTTGTTCTTTTTGTTTGGTCTCAAAGGCATGCTAAGCGCAATAAGTGTTACCAGCTTTGATGTTACGAATTGGCAACACCTTGGTCTCAATGTTCTTTTTATTCTACTGCTAATTCTCATCATAAAAAACTCTTAAGGAGAAAAAAATGGCTTCAAAAAACGCTAATTTCTGTACAAACCTGGGAACTGAACTGGAAGCCTGGTTGGACACGGTAAATCATATTGTAGCAAAGTTTGAATCAAAACCTGGCCATGCGAAAGCCGGTGTATTGGAAAACATTGAGGACGTGAGAATCCTGGTTGAAGATCTCAAGGGTCGAATCAGCCAGCTGGAAGAAACCTGTTCACTGGATGGGTTTGATGACATTGTCAAGCAGCGTGAAATGGATATTAAAGCACAACTGAATGTCCGAGATGCTGATAAAGCCGTGGGAACACTTGGTGGCGGTAACTTTGGCGGATAATCAGTCGGTTTTTTTAACACTCAACCTGACCAGGTAACAGGAGTGTTACCTGTCTTGATTGAACATTTCGGGAGAACATCATGTCCGGAAACGATTTTTGCAGCGATCTTCGTTCGGAGTTATCAGCCTGGCGAGACACTGTTGATGAAGTATTAAAGCGATTTGAAAATATCAGGGGGCCGAAAAAGGCGAAAATCCTTGGAAATATTGAAGATTTGCATATGGTGGTCGAAGAACTCAACGAAAGAATCGAACAACTAAAAGAAACCTGTTCGATAAATGGTTTCGAAGACATTGCCACCGAACGTGAGAACTACAGACAAGCCAATCCAAGCGTGCGAGACATCGATCAAGCTATGGCTGCCATCAGCGCCGGAACATTTGGCGGATAGAAACAAGCCTGGTCGGACGACGAGCGACCCGAGAATTCTTCGGGAAATAAGGTCGGTATGAATCATGAATGAGACAAAGACCAACCAGGCGGATCGGGAGAAGTACATCTCAGCAATCAGGGATGGTGTCACCTTGGTAGATTTCTTTGCGGAATGGTCTGTCCCCTGTCGCAAACAGCGATCCATTCTTGAGAAAGTAGCTGTAAAATTCCAGGGAAAGGCCCATGTTATCAACCTGAATGTGGATGACTATCCTGATCCCGCCTTGGCATTTGGGATAACCAGTATTCCCACTTTGATCATCTTTAAGGAAGGAAATGAGTTTAAACGAATGTTCGGTATGCAAAACGCCGAAACTGTGGAGCAAACGTTAAACGAGGCTCTAACCGGATAATGTCCGGGCGAACTGATCGATCAAGGGATCCAATTGAAGAATCGATTGAACCAGGTGGACTGTTTGAAGCTGATCAAGATCAAGTTCCTCTTTCTTCACATTGATCATTGCCCTGCCCCCCAGAATTATCGGCAGAGACCCGTATGTTGCCTGGATTTCCTTAACAGTCAACACAAGTGTTTTTACATGCTCGATTAAGGCCAGTGAAAGGCAGAGCAGATTTGGTTTAGTGCGTTCGATGGCGCTCAAGAGTGCGCCAATCGGCATATTTGCTCCCAGGTAGATGCTCTCCCAGCCCTTGAATTCAAAAAGGTTTGCCACCATTTTCGCCCCAACCTGGTGCAAATCGTAGGTAACGCAGGAAATCAACACTCTTTTGGAAGGTTCGCCAGACAAGCTCCTGGTTGTCTGCAACTGGGAAATAAGGTTTTCGACAATCGCCGTTGCTATGTGTTCTTCCGCAACAGATATAATGTTTTTAGCCCAATATTCTCCGACCTGGTACAACGCCCTCCTAAACAGGTTTTCATACAAATTCAGGACACTGACCCGGTTTTCAAGCAGTGAATTGACAATTTCACGACTATTGGAGCTGTTTCCCCGGATTAACGATTCGAAAAACGAATTGTACAGGGTTTCACTTATCTGCATTGAGGTATTTTCCATCAGAATAACAACGTTAAAAGAGAGAACGAATGGTTCGGGTTTACTTTTTGTTTCCTGATTCCGCTTTACCGACCAGGGAATAAACCCGGATCTCAGCCAAGTATCTTTTCATTTTCCGGTTGATTAAAGCAATTTGCAAGATAAAAGCCTGTATAATACGGCTTGTATGGAAATTTCCATTGGCCACAGGCGATTGCTCAATCATTCACAGCCAGATTAGCAGACTGTGTTATAATAGAAAAATCTATGATTTTTCCAAGAGCCGTAGGATGGGTAACTCCGTTACCCATCGGGTGGAATGTGATCAAAAACCATATATAAAGAGTTGATGGGTAACAAGTTACCCATCCTACATTCGGTCCTGATCACAAGTTAGTCAGGATGGGGAATATGATTATCGAGCAGTGGGGATCATTCTGAACTTAAGGTCTTTTTCCAGGAATTACAAAGCTCAAAGACATTTTCGTCGAGCAAAACCTTTTCATCTATCTTAATTATTAATGAAGGGGATTCTGTTACCTGGCCAAGGCAATAAATGATGTCACCGGCCATCAGGGATTCAAATGCTGCCTTATCTTCTGCCTTGATTGTCAGCACAAAACGGCTTTGGCTTTCACTGAAGAGCAAAATGTCGGGTCTTAGAGAGCTGGATATTTTAACCTGAGTTAAGTCAATATCCATTCCCAGTCTGCCGCCAAAAGCTGTTTCAGCGAGTGCAACAGCCAATCCGCCATCGGAACAATCGTGATTGCTTTGGATGAGTCCATTTTGGGTGGCTTCCGAGATCTTTTCATATCTTAATTTAGCAGAATTCAAATCCACCTTTGGAACGTCACCGCCTTTAAAAGCTAATTCCTGGTAGTACTCTGAAGCGCCACATTCGTCATAGGTAGGCCCAACCAGGTAAACCAGGTCGCCAACGTTCTTTACATCCGACGTTACACATCGTCTTACATCGGCGATTTTCCCGATGGTCGAGAATAATAGTGTGGGAAGAATGGAGATTTTTTGACCATCCAGATTGGCATCGTTTTTCATACTATCTTTACCGGATATACAGGGGACGCCGAAACCCGTGCAATAATCGTAAATCGCCTTGCAGGCTCGAACCAATTGAGCCAGTTTGTATTTGCCATCGGGTGTGTGATCAGATTCGACTGGGTCAGGCCAACAGAAGTTATCGAGTCCCGCAATCTGCTCCAGGCTTCCACCTACAGAGATGACATTTCGAATGGCTTCATCAATGGCGCAGGCTGCCATGTGATAGGTATCAATTTCCGAATACTTGGGACAGATGCCGTTAGCGATGGCAATACCTTCCAAAGTATCCAAAACCGGTCTTAGCACACCGGCATCAGATGGACCGTCATTTTCAATGCCTGTTAACGGTTTAATGACACTACCGCCTTGAACTTCATGATCATATTGACGAATCACGGATTCTTTTGAGCAAACGTTGGGTCTGGCTAAAACCCGATGCAACAGTTCACCGAGGTTGGCAGGTTCTTCCGGCAGTCCGTCTTCTCTTTCCGGAGGTTTCCATTCTGCCTGCAGGTACATGGGCGGAAGTCCCTTATGCATAAAGTGCATATCCAGCCGGGCAACCGCTTTATTCTGATAGAAACACTCAAAATAACCGCTATCCGTGAATTCACCTAACACAGTAGATTCAACCTGCATTTGCTCTGATAGCTCCAGAAACCGTTCCACTTTTTCGGGAGGAACGGAGACGGTCATGCGCTCCTGGGCTTCTGATATTAATATTTCCCAGGGCTGCAAACCATCATACTTCAAAGGTGCTTTGTCCAGATGCATTCTACTGCCATTGCTGAACTCAGCCATTTCTCCAACGGATGAGGACAGCCCGCCGGCACCGTTGTCCGTGATGCAGGTATAGAGATTCTCTTTTTTGGCTTCCCAGAGAAAGTCAAACATCCGCTTTTGCATGATGGCATCACCAATCTGTACTGCACTGACCGGTGAATTCTCATCCAAGGCGACAGATGAGAAAGTAGCGCCATGAATGCCATCTTTACCAATCCTTCCACCCAGCATAATGATCATATCACCGGGTTTTGCTTCTTTGTCCTCGGAAGGCATTCCATGGTGTAAGGCGGGCATAACACTGGCTGTACCGCAAAACACAAGGGGCTTGCCGACATAGCATTCATCAAAAACAATGGAGCCGTTTACTGTGGGGATACCGCTTTGATTCCCCCCGTGTTCGACGCCCAGTCTTACTCCTTCATAAATTCTGGTTGGATGCAATAATCTGGAGGGTAGCTGCTTTTGATAATCCCGGGGGCCAAAGCAGAAGACGTCAATATTGGCAACGTTTCGGGCTCCCATGCCCACACCAAACGAATCCCTATTCACCCCGACAATCCCCGTCAAAGCCCCGCCGTATGGATCTAAAGCGGATGGTGAGTTATGGGTTTCCACTTTAAAGGCTACGTTGTAATCGTTATTAAAGCGAATAATACCGGCATTATCCTTAAACACGGACAAACACCAGTCATTTTCTCCCAACCTTTCCCTAATCTCCTGTGTTGATTTCTGAATGCAGGATTTATAAAGAGATTGAATGGTTTCTGTATTCCCGTATTCATCCTTGTATTCGATGGTAGCGTTAAAAATCTTATGCTTGCAGTGTTCCGACCAGGTTTGAGCAATGGTTTCAAGCTCAACATCGGTTGGCTGCTCCGGCAAACCAGCTTGTTTACGACCGGATTTAACCTCATCTCTTTCAAACCAATCTTTAATGACTGTGGCTTCCGCTCCAGACAACGCTAAGATTCTCTGGTCGCTGAGCTCCAGAATCTTCTCCACACTGGAACAATCCAGTTCATCAACTTTGACCTGATCATCACCCTTTGGTGTTGGAATGGAGCGGAGTTCCTCCTTTTTATCGTTCCATTCAGCTTTCGAGATAATCGTTTTCCGTTGGATCAGGTTGTTCAAGAGAAGCTTGTTTACCGCTGTTTCGATCTCTTCGCCACTCAGCTCCCCTTGAATGAAATAGCCTATTGATGAAGCCACCCTCTCTGTACCTTGAAATTTCCGATCAAGGCACAATTCCAGGTTTTCCTTGGCCACTTTGCCCGGATTGTCAGTCACACCAGCTTTGAATCCTATTTCCACATACCAGTCAAATTCAAGCTCGTCACCGGAAAATCCATTCACTACAAAATTGTTTAAGACAGGATCTACGAACAGATCTTGCGCTAAGGTAGCCATTTTATCCGTCGTTACTATCTGGTCACTATTGACCATGTAAGCTTGCAGTGTTCTGACTTGGGTAACATCCGTCCAGCCTGCAGCATGCAGATGGTTCATGGCTTTTCTGCCTTCGGGATCGATAATTTCGCTTTTTAACGTGACTTCCAGTCTATGTAGCATGGTTATTCTGTCGATAATGTAGTTGGCAGGAATGGGGGCTAATTACTATCAAATGGCAATCGATTTTAGATTGGCGAATAATCAATAATCAATTGTTAATAATTAATTGTGATCGAAAAATATTTAGAAAAAAAAAGGAGGATAGCCGCATGGGCCGATCCTCCTTTTATGTCAGTTTCGCAAACGATCATTTGACCGCTTGGGATTCATATTCTTGACTATGCGTTATAAGTAGCTTTGAAATGAGCCAAGGCACCACCGGCTTTCAGAGTTGGGATATGATCCTTATCGAAAGCTGGTTCCAATGGCAGTTTTTCGCCGTTCACATCCAGAGCCAGATCACCGTCAAGGTTGGAAGCGTCGAAAGTAACGTTATCGCCTTGCTTGATCTTGTCATAGTCAGCAGCGTTTTTGAAGGTCATCGGAACGATTCCGAAGTTCACCAGGTTGGCCACGTGGATTCTTGCGAATGATTTCACGATTACCGCACGGATACCCAACCATCGTGGACAAAGTGCAGCATGCTCTCTTGAACTTCCCTGGCCGTAGTTTTCACCACCAATAATGAAACCGTATCCGCCGGCATCTCTATGGGCAACAGCTCTTTCGGAGAATGTACCGTCCACGAGTCGGAAAGTGGCCTGCATCGCGTATTCCTTCACGTTGGAGCGCAGCGGCAGGAATGTTCCGGCAGGTTGGATATCGTCGGTGGAGATGTTATCGTCCAGCTTGAGCAGAACTTCGCCTTTAACAGCTTCCGGCAGAGGATCAAAATCTGGCAGAGGCATAATGTTTGGTCCCATGATTACTTCTTCCTTCTTGGCCTGGTCTTCCGGCAGCGGCATAATGAAGGAATCTGTGTCAATGACCGGAGGTACGATGTTAATTGAGACTTCTTTATCTTCAGGTACGGTGATTTCACCTGTCAAAGCACTTGCGGCTGCAACCAGAGGACTGATCAAATGAGCCTGGGCATCATCAGTTCCGGTTCGCTTTGGAAAGTTTCTGTTAAAGGTTCGAAGAGAAATACCTTTACTTGGGGGCGATCCACCCTGGCCAATACAAGCACCACAACCATTTTCCATGATCCTTACGCCTGATTGATACAACATCTTCATGTATCCTGCATCAGCCAACTGCATGGAAACTGCGCGAGAACCGGGATATAATAAAGTGTCTACCGCGACTCGCTTACCCTTTAGGGTTTCGGCAAACATAGCGATGTTCTCGTATGAGCTGTTTGTACAACTTCCCACACACACCTGATGGATTTTTGTACCTGCATGAGCGCTTACCTTCTCAACATTACCAGGGGAAGGATAAATAGCCACCAAAGGCTCAATTTCAGAGAGGTTTACATCTATTACTCTTTCGTATTCAGCACCTTCGTCCGGTCCTAATGCCTGGTAATCACCACCACGGCCACGGCTTTCCAGGAACTCTTTGGTCTTTTCATCACTTGGGAAGATTGAAGTGGTTGCACCCATTTCAGCACCCATATTAGTGATAGTAGCTCTTTCGGTAAGTTCTAGTGTAGCTGCTCCGGGTCCGCCATATTCGAAGATAATTCCCTTTCCACCTTTCACGGTTACGATTTCCAACATCTTCAGAATTACATCCATAGCCTGGCAGTTCTTGCACAACTGACCTGTCAGGTTAACTTTAACAACCTTAGGCATTGGCATTGTGTAAGCACCGGTCGCCATAGCGAGAGCTA
>JANQLH010000284.1 GCA_028280735.1 SAR324 cluster bacterium
AGAATTCTCAAAAGCTAATGAAACAACGGTTCCCCAAGGAAACAATCAAAATGTATTTAAACAATAATCACAAACCCAAATCCGGTCAAGCCCAAACTCCTCATTTTAGGGAAATCAGTATTCCGCTACCGGATAACGAGTGCTCATTAAATCCTCCATTTTTTCCCGAGCGATTGGCAGACAAAAAACTGCTTTATTCCGAGAATCACGTTCTATTATCGGCCAAACTCTATTAACGAATCAGTTGCTTATATCAAAAACAATACCTGCTATAATGCCTAAATAATTCTTTTTAAACAGTCATTTATCCAGCTCAATCGTAAATCTCCATCTATTTTCTTTTCACAAGTTTTAAATTTGCTTTGACAGATCTGTAATCCGGTTATATGGAGTGTTCAAGAAAATAAGCACAAACTTGATTCGAAGTTGATCGTCTTATTTACAGATTATACACCTTACATTTCAGATACCGTTGGGACTAACAAGTATTTAGTGCCTGAAAGAAAACTAGTTTAAACCTTACCAATAAAGCTTTAAGGGCAACTCGATGCTTCGAAGTTTATTGCTTTCAGCGATCAGCTCTCAGCCAGTTATTGTTCGAATTTTCAATGCTGAATGCTGAAAGCTGACGGCTGATAGCACGTTAATCTTCGAGTTGAATTCTGGTATCTAGCACAAGGCTGGATAAGGGTTTAGCGTTTTTCCGTTCAGACACTATTTAATAATTACACCAATATCAAAAAAGGTTCTTTTCACAGATAGGAACAATACAAATGCAATTGGTTATTAATACGCCAGGTACATTTATTACCTGCAAGGATGAATGCTTCCAGCTAAAACAGGAAGAAAAGAAGTTTGATATTTCACCAAATAAAGTCGAATCGATAATTGTTTCCAATAAAGCTATGGTTACGACCCAGGCTGTAGTCATGGCCCTGGAGCACAATATTGATATCGTGTTTCTGAATAGATACGGAGACCCTATTGGACGAGTCTGGTTTGCCAAGATGGGCAGCACCGCCCTGATTCGCAGAAAACAATTGGAAGCAGAAACCGGGGAAATCGGGCTTAACATTGTTATAGATATGATTGGTGCGAAGCTGGATAATCAAATCCGTTTTTTAAAGAAACTGATGCATGCCAGGCCCGGAAAAGAAGATCCCTTTGATGGAGCCATTCGATCTATAGCGGAAGCACAAAAAGGTTTGGGGGAGCCATACAAAGATCTGGAGCAAGCCAGAAATCATTTTCTCGGATACGAAGGATCTGCCGGTAGGGCCTATTTTCAGTGTCTGAGCAAAACAATGCCTGAAAAATACCAGTTCAAGGGCAGATCCAGGCAACCGGCTAAAGACCCGTTTAACGCTGTTTTAAATTATTGTTACGGAATGCTCTACAGTCTGGTGGAAAAAGCCTGTATTCTTTCAGGCCTGGACCCCTATGTCGGTTTTATGCACACGGACAACTACAACAAAAAATCCCTGGTATTTGATTTGATAGAGCCCTTTCGCATCTATGCTGAACAAACAGCTGTGTATCTCTTTACCGGGAAAAAGATCAAGGATAAATACTTTAATTCAACGGAAAACGCGGTGTCGTTGAACCAGGATGGAAAACCGGTGGTAGTCGAAGCGATGAACAAACACCTGGATGAGGCAATCAGGTATAAAAGAAAAAACGTAAAACGGCGTTACATCATTCAACATGAAGCTCACAAACTGGCTAATATCCTGTTGGCAGATGAAGATGAAAAAAGGCCTGATTGGCTGGAAATAAAAGAGTTTTAAAGGTGTAGTATCTCGCAAAGATTGTTGTTTTTCACGTCCGGAGAGCTTTTCACCAATAAAACTCTGTGAACTGGTTGTCTCGGCGGTGAATAGAATTAATTGAAAAGGAGTATTCGGATGTCATCCATACTTGCCTGGATTATCTACGATATTGTTGACGACAAAACTCGCACAAGAGTTTCGAAAGCCTGCAAACGAGCCGGCTTGTCGCGGGTACAAAAAAGTGTATTTTTAGGCAAGATCAACAGCAATCGTCTCGATGAATTATCCGAGAAATGCCTGGACCTGATTGATGAAGCCACCGACAGCGTCTATGTGTTTCCCTTCTGCCAGGAAGATTTCAGACGCATCAAAGTCCACGGCCAGGGGTTCGATAAGAAGCTGGTCAATGAGGAGATTTTGGAGTTGTTTTTTTGAAAGGGTTAAGCACATTTAAAGGAAAAATCATGTATATAAGAATCCCCAAAACCGGAAGAATAACCATTCCAAAGAAATTTAGGCAATTACTAAACATTGAAAAAGGAGGCAGTATCTTTTTCAAGGTCGAAAGTGGAGAGGTTAGACTGTTCGGTATCCCTGAAACAACTGCGGAACAGCTAGCCGGAAGCCTTAAGCAATATGCAGGAGAATACGTAAGTTTGAAAGAGATTAGAAAAAGAATATAACATCTTGAAGTTAATAAGTATTAAAACGGTCAACTAATGAAAAAAGGGACATTGCTATTCAAAAACGTGAAGCTCCATTCCAATGAGATACACAAATTTCGTGGTTACGTGGGGAGCGTTTTCAGAAATCATGATCTGATTCACAACCACGATTTAAGTTCGGGAAAGCACATTTACAGGTATCCGTTAATCCAATTTAAAATGGTCAAAGGGAAACCGGCTATTGTGGCATTTTCTGATCCCGCTATTCAAATATTTACCGAGATTTTTTTGAAACTAAAGGAAGTAGATATTGGCAGTAGGTCAGTCCCTATTCATGAAAAAGATTTCAATTTGGAAGAGGTGAATTTCGGTTACTTGGAATCGAAAGTTGGCTACCAGTTTCTATCACCATGGATCGCTCTTAATCAAAGTAACTTTAAAAAATATATTGGAATGACCGACCAAAAAGAAAAAAAGGCAATGTTACGGCGATCTTTTATTGGCAACGTTTTGTCAATGGCTAAGGGATTAGGACATTGGTTGAAACCGGACCAAAGAATCGTTGCTGATCTATCTTTAAAGCAAACCTCTACAAACTTGAAAGGAAATTCTTTTATCGGATTCATTGGAACCGTGAGCACTAACTTTGATATTCCCGATTACGCCGCAATAGGCAAATCTATCTCTCGTGGTTACGGTGTTTTGGTTAAGAATAGCGTGTAAAACTTCTATCGGATATTTGGGAGAAAATCATGAGTTTAGCCCATAAACTGTGGAAAATAGGGAGTATTCTCACTGAGGATAACATCAAGAAATCAATAGAAGACAAGTCTGAGCTAACCGATCCTAACTATTTCAATATTAATTTTGTCGTCGAAAATGGAAAGGTTTTGGACGTTGAGACAGGTGAAGAGAGCATTGAGCAGGACAAATTCTTTTTTTCAAAAAAGGTGGGGGGAAGTGGCATAGCAATATTTTATCTATACCCAAATCGACAAATCCATAATTCGACTATATTGGACAACATCAGTTTACTAATCAACACGGTGACACTTAGTACTCAAAAACACGCAAACAATGCAAACAAGGAAATTAGCAGCATTGTGGCCCAGTATCTCAAGAATTTTGACAAATACTTGATAAAGGCGGAGTTGGAAAATAATCGGGAGTCTTTGAAGGCTTTGGAAGTCAAGAAATTGGAGACGGCTATAAAAGATATTTCCAATTGGGATGCCAATTTGGTCAAGTTAGCTTCCACGTTAATTAATAAACCAAAAGGAAATTACAGATTTTGGTTTTCTATCAATGGCAAAACCTTCTTTGAGCTGATGCCCGAGGTCTGGCAAAACTGGTTTAACCAGCCGGCGATTGAAAGTGAAGATGCCAAAGAAGGATATGATTTTTTTACTGGTGAGCGGGGTAAAGTCGGATACCGACCGGAAATTAAAGTGTTTTCCTACGATAACTACCATCCCAGCCTTAATTCCCGGCTTATTGACAATCTTCCGTTATCAACGGAAAGCGCCAGAAACATAAAGTTTGCCTGGATGTATATCCTGGACAATCTTGTATTCTATTACAAAGGATTGCAATACATCATTATTCCAAATCTGTTAATGGACGATATTGAGGTGCTGAAGACTGTTATCGAGCGTATAGCTCAAGCGAACCGGAAATCATTAGAGCGACGCGAGTCATTGAAACTGGTTGTCAAAAAGGAGACTAAAATCTCCGGCGATATCGATAAACTCATTAAAAAGAGAGAAAAAATATCTGAAAAAAAGCTCACTGATCTTAAAACGGAGCAAACAGAGATTGAACAAGAGATGGAGAGGCTTGATAAAGGAATGCTTGGTGAGTTTAATGAGACCGTGAACGAAATCGGGAACTTTAAAGATGCTGTTACCTTGGATTTTCTGTTTACTGAAATCAACCGCACAAACTTGTCTTTCATGATAAAAGGCTCCATCGAGGACGTAATTCCCAGCCGACTCAACGAAGTAGTTTCTTTAATGAAAAACCATTCAATAGATGACAACGTAATACTAAAAAACCGTGATAAAAAAATCACTTATTTACAGGACTATTTTAATCGTGATCAGTTGCTTTTCATTGTCACCGGATCAACTCAAAACAACGGTAACAGCATATTAAACGAACGCTTGCATTTAGCTAAGCTTTTGCTGACCGAACAAACCATTAAAATCGACGAGTTGTTAAATCGTTTTGAGACGAACAGGGAATTTACCTATGACAGAAAAAGAAGACTGACAAAGGAAGGTATAAAAGAATGGATCGAATTCCCGGGAGGATTTGTCCGGCATGAAAATAGCCTAATGCGCTTTTTTAAAAAGCTAAACAAAATCAGAGTATGAATTGTTGACCTCCCCTTCCGGAATGGGTTTCGGCCAGGGTTAGTCCATATTGATAAACTCACAATTGGCAGAAAGCTCCGCAGGAGCGATATAAAGTAGCCAGTTGGTTTCAACCACTGGTCAACATCCTCTCTGAATTTCCAGCCCTGTAAGGGCGACACAACATCTAATATAACCTGTGCCGTCCCTACAGGACTAATTAAATCCCGGGAATCAACTACCAGCGGTTAACACCGCTGGCTACTTCTGTACCACCCCCTATGGGGTTTACCTAAGATTCAATAACAATTCTGCGAGTAGTTCATGGCTAGTTCTATAGTGAAGGCTGTGAATAATTAAAAATCAAGTAACAAAATTCAGGAGTTGTTTATGGAAGAGAAAAAAAAATTTGCGGAATACCTGCAACGCAGGATTAGTTCCGATTTGATTTCATTGTTTAAAAACCCGGTGATACAGAAAGCCTACTATATAGGTGCTTATGCCAGTGCAGTCATTGCTTCTTCTTATTATTCCAAGGTCAGTGACAAGAATACAACTTTTAAAACTTGGTTATCGAACCAGATCGTTACGTTTAGAAATCTGGATCGGATTTTTGCGACAGCCTTTCATTTTGAACAGAAATTGAAATTACTCATTGCTAACGATTCTGAAGTCAGGACTTTGGCAGTCGGCGTACCACCGGAAAAACCCAAAGGGATTTCCAATGCGAAAATCACCTATGCTTTCGTAGCAGGGTTGGATGATTACAAGTCATTCTTGCGAGACAAAAAGCCGGACAAAACATCTGATATTCAAAACAAGATCAATAATCCGTAACCAATACCAAAGGAGGAAACCATGGAAAACTTAGCGAAGCAGAGTGAACTGTTATTTATCTGGGACGCCAAAATGTGCAACCCGAACGGGGATATGTCAATGGACAATTCTCCCAGGTTTGACGATGTAGATGAAAAGGCTATCGTCAGCGACGTACGGATCAAACGAACCATCAGGGACGATCTGCAATATCGAAAATCGAAGACTATATATATAAACAACGAAGCGATTGTTGCGGAAGGGTTGAGTGCAGAAGACAGGTTTAAGCAGTTAAAGGATCAATTTGCAGGGAAAGAAGGAAAAGAGGTTTTTCTATCTTGCATCGACAACAGGCTTTTTGGCGGGGTTGCACCGAAAAGCGACATCCAGTTAGTCGGAGCTGTGCAGTTCAGTTGGAGCAAATCTCTCAACAAAACCGAAACTGTTTTAAAGCAAGGCACCGGAGCTTTTGCAACCAAAGGAAAAGAAGGTGAAGCAAAACATACCAAGACATTTCGCATGGACAACTATATTCCATACGGACTTTTCTCTATGTATGGAACGATCAATAGAATTCAGGCTCTGAAGGCTACAACAACCGAAAAAGATGTGAATGATATGTTGGATTCTCTCTGGTTTGGGACCAAATTCTTAAACACCCGCAGCAAGGAAGGTCAGAAACCTCGTATACTCATCCGAGTCATCTACAAGGAAGACAGTAAGTTTTTTATCGGTCTGTTGGATGAATTGGTGAGTTTGAAAAACGAAGACAGCGGAATCATTCGATCGGTCGGAGAGGCTGAATTTGATTTTGATAAGCTGGTCTCTGCCGTTAACAAAGCTTCGAGCTATGTCGATGAAGTTCAAGTTGTGCTCGACGATTCCATAAGTCAATACAAGCCAGAATTTGAAAAGATCACCCATGTGAAATTTATGGATGAGGCCGAATTGCTACAAAACGAGGATTAAACATGTTTGGCATAAAACTATGGAGCCAATTTGCCGTATTTCGCGATCCGTTGACTGTCACTCAGAATCTTTCTTTCCCCATTCCTCCTAAAACAACTATCGGTGGGATGTTAGCGGCTATCCTGGGAATTGATTATTCCGAATACTTTGCTGACGAAGAGTTCTTTGAGTTTGGTTATTCTCTGGTACTACAAAAGCCTGTCAGAAAAAGAAGTTTTGCACAAAACTATGTTGCCGATTACACGAAAGAATCGGAAACAAAACACAGTTCCATGGGAAACCTTTCGAATGCTTTCACCAAAATCGATAAACTGACTGAGGAAAAGGAAAACCTGGAACGGAAGAGCGAATTAAATGAATCAGAGAAAAAGAAATTGCGTACATTGGAAAAAAAGCTCGAAAAGGAGAACAGTGATATCACAAAAAAGCTTCAAACCGCAGAAGATAAACTAAAAGCAAAGTTCGTAAAACCCAAACCCATTTTTAGGGAAATACTGCTGTCACCTGAGTATCTGGTATTCATCAAAGGTTTTAAATACAATGAAAAAGCTTTGGAATATCTAAAAAAGCATTATTCGGAGTTTCAATTTTACATGGGCAACTCCGAATTTGCTGCAAATTATCAGTTTGTCGACTGTTCTGAAACGCCTGGCGAGTTGGAGAAGCTGGATTCATTTACCGCTCATCCGGAAAACATCTTTTTTGAATCGGGCAAAAAGTATACGAACATATTTGCTGCAACAAAAGCTGTCAATAACAGGGAATACAGAGAATACAAAAATCTGGTTTTTTCGGATAGCGAATTGAAACTTAAAAAACAGGTGAAAGGTTCGATTGTTACATCAACTTTAGGAGACTTCCATTGTGAATTTGTTTGATATCAATGCCGACTTTCTCTCCCATCCCGGCTATCCTTTCAGAATTCATGTTACTAACGTCGCAGCCTCATTTGAGGAAAAGCTTCATCAAAAGGCAGCCGAGTTTCACGACTTTGGCAAGCTGTCCAGGGAATTTCAGGAATACATAAAAGATCCAAATAACTCCGATAAAACCAGGCACGCCTTTAACAGTGCCATTTTCTTTTTGTTAAACAACAATCTGAAAATAGATAAGGAGTCGTTTGCCATTTTCTTTTCGATTCTGAAACACCACGGTGATTTGTTGGACGTGGATACTTATATTCTTGACAACCTGGACGATGAAGACAAATTTGAAGAGTCATTTGAATCAGTGAGTTCAATCTGCCGACAAGTGTCTTTATCCTGGAGTTCGGAAAAAGAAGCAGGTGACCTCATCGAGATTTTCGATACCGATTCCTTTTCACAAGATTATAATCTAAGAGGATTGGACAGTTACTTCAAAATAAAAGAGGTTTTTTCAAGGCTTGTGTTTGCCGATAAATATGAAGCGATCTTCAAAAGTTGTTATTCTCCCTCTACCGATTTCGATGCTTCACTTCAGATAAGCAAGTTGCTGGATCTTATATCAGGCAAACAAAACAAAATGTCTGCAATCCGCAATCAGGCTCGAGAAGAGATTGTACAAAACTATAAAGCCAATTCAAAAAAACGAATTTTTATAATTGAGGCGCCGACGGGTATTGGAAAAACATTTACTGCCCTTCATTTGGCATTGGAAATCGCTAAGGATAAAGGGAAAAAGAGAATCATCAATGCCCTTCCTATGACATCAATAATCGACCAAACCTACCAAGAGTATGGTGCGACCATTTCTGAAAAACATCTTTTAAAATTTCACCACCTGACAAACGCAAAAAGTTATGATGAACAGCAACAAGAAGCGGAGCAGGCCGGCGTGGAAGCTGAGGAACGCTTGGTTAGACAAAAAAATGATTATATTGGTGCTTCTTGGTCCGGTGATGATGTGATTGTCACTACGTTTAACCAACTGTTTAATGCCCTGTTTTCGAATAAAAACAGGGAACTGATAAAATTCTGGGCGTTGAATGAAACCGTTGTTATTTTGGATGAAATACAAGCGATCCCTCGTATACTCCTGAAGGATGTTGCTCATGTAATCGGTTTTCTTTCAAGAGCATTCAACATCGATTTCATTCTAATGTCAGCTACTATCCCGGCAATAAAAAGTTTTCTTGATCAGGATACTATGGCCGAATTGTTGGACAATCGATACTACGAAATGGATTTTAACAATAGGTATGAGTTATGTTTCAATCCAACCATCAATGATATCGATAGCCTCGTGAAAGAAATCTTACTTGCTTCTGAAACCTATAACTCGGTCTTGTGTGTTGTTAATACCAAAAAGCTCTCATTGGAGATCTTCAATAAACTGGAAGACCGTTTTGAAGAGGAGATGCTTTATCTTCTAAGTGCAAACCACATCCCTTTACATCGGAAAACGGTTATCGGAAATATCAAAGAGCGACTGGACAAGAGAGAAAAAACAATTCTTATATCCACCCAGGTGATAGAGGCAGGGGTCGATTTGGATTTTGATATTGGTTTTAGAGAATTTGCTCCGTTATCAAGCATCATTCAAACGGCAGGTAGAATAAACAGGGAAGGAGAAAAACCGGAATCGAAGCTGATAGTGACCGATAGGATTGGACAAAGTCCTTATGATGAAAAAGATCTCCTCTATGATGACGTGACGAATTTGCTAACGACATCAAATCAATTAAGAGAAAAAAACATATTGCCGATTTTAAAGAAATACTTTCAAATTGCTATCAAGAAGACCTCAAAAGATTATCAACTGCTAAATGAAATGATAAACCTTGATTTTGAAACGGTTTATAAAAGGTTTAATGATAGGTTTATGAAAGAAATACCCAACCGAAGCCCAATTTTTATTGAAGTAGAAGAAGGGATATACGACTATTTCAATAAGGAGCAGAATAAATTAATAAAAAAACTAAAAGCTGCCAAAAAACTTGAAGAAAAAATGGATATCAAAATCCGTTTGAAAGAGTTGCAAAAGAAGATAGCCAATTATGTTATTAGCGTAAATGCCGAAGATATTAAAAATGAGAAAAGAGCGTTTCATGAGAGTAATGATATGAGATGGTGCCCAAATAGTTTTGTTGATTTACCAAAAGGTTCAAAATATACCTTCAAAAAGGGATGGTTTGACGACAGCGATGGCAACTATTTTTTCTGAAAGTGGCGAAACAGACTCTGCAGGTATTACACTCACTGCCAGCCAGATGATTGAATATCTCTACTGCCCGAGATTCACTTACTTTGAGTACGTATTAGGAATTCCACAAAATGAAGCAAAGCGCTTCAAAGTGGAAAAGGGAAGAGGCGTTCATGAAACAATGAAAAACAGAAATCCGGATTACTTAAGAAAACGAATTGGTGTGATTAGCCGTGAATCTGATGTTTTTCTGGCCTCATCCCAAGGCATCAGGGGAATCGTTGACGAAATATTGTTCCTTAATGATGGAACCGCAGCGCCTCTTGATTACAAATATGCGGAGTTCAAAAACGATGTTTTCAACACCTACCGATTACAAATGGTTTTCTATGCACGATTAATAAAAGACAATTATAATGTTCCCGTCAACCGGTCTTACATCGTATACACCAGGAGTAAAAATAAACTTGTAGAAGTAAAAATAGGAGATGAAGAATATGAGGATCTAAAAAAAACGATCGGCGAAATGTTGCTAATCATCCAGAAAAACAAATATCCGAAACCAACTCGTTCTACAAAACGATGTACAGATTGCTGTTATAAAAATATTTGCGAAAAGACTGTTTAACTGTTTTTATCCTATAATTTTAAACTGTTACCTCAACTCTGGTGGTCAAGGTATGACTATTAAATCATTAAAAAAATCTAATATTTCCCAAATATCTCCCTTTCAGAATTTTTGTTTTCCCGCAAAATACAGGCAATTCTGGCTAATCTGCTGAAGAAGCACCAAATCCAAAACAACAAGGATTGAAACCAGAGATCAGGAAGACGGCAACTTCATGAAGAGAGGAAGAAGCACCAAATCCAAAACAACAAGGATTGAAACTATCTATTGAGATACCGCCAATGTCAGCCAATACCGTGAAGAAGCACCAAATCCAAAACAACAAGGATTGAAACAATGGACAGAGCAGGACTTGAACCTGCGTTCTTCTGGAAGAAGCACCAAATCCAAAACAACAAGGATTGAAACAAGTATCAACATGTGAGGTATAAGGGATGATTAATAAAGAAGAAGCACCAAATCCAAAACAACAAGGATTGAAACACCGGGTTATTTTTGTGTTGAGATTTTGTGCTTTCAGAAGAAGCACCAAATCCAAAACAACAAGGATTGAAACCCCATTTGCCATTCTCGTTGAGATAACCGTCTTTCTGAAGAAGCACCAAATCCAAAACAACAAGGATTGAAACAGCATGGTGAGGATTTGCCACTGATAAGCTTTAAAGGAAGAAGCACCAAATCCAAAACAACAAGGATTGAAACATAACGTCAACGGTCCATCCATTGCCGATCATTTTGAAGAAGCACCAAATCCAAAACAACAAGGATTGAAACTCTCAAATTCCAGTCCAGCAGTCTTTGAGAACCAGGAAGAAGCACCAAATCCAAAACAACAAGGATTGAAACTAAATTACTTCTGTTGTTGACCCGTCGCCTGATCCTGAAGAAGCACCAAATCCAAAACAACAAGGATTGAAACAATTGATAGGTTTGGCCTGATAATGTTGGAGTCACTGGAAGAAGCACCAAATCCAAAACAACAAGGATTGAAACAAACATACCAGCAGCGCTGGCGTGACTTTGCTTTTTAGAAGAAGCACCAAATCCAAAACAACAAGGATTGAAACACTTCGTACCAATGATTTTTGTATTCTATCTGATCGAGAAGAAGCACCAAATCCAAAACAACAAGGATTGAAACTCCCATGCTCTGATTCTATTAGGTCAATCTCCTCGTGAAGAAGCACCAAATCCAAAACAACAAGGATTGAAACCCAGTCTCCACCACCAACTGTCAGACGGCTATGTGGAAGAAGCACCAAATCCAAAACAACAAGGATTGAAACGATATTGTCTTATCTTAATATTTGGCTATCTTAATAGAAGAAGCACCAAATCCAAAACAACAAGGATTGAAACTTAAAAGAGAATCAGCAGAGACTGTGACAGCAGCTTTGAAGAAGCACCAAATCCAAAACAACAAGG
>JANQLH010000324.1 GCA_028280735.1 SAR324 cluster bacterium
ATGAAGGGACAACAATCACAGATCGACACCATCGCCAACAACCTGGCGAATGTTAATACCAACGGATTCAAGCAAACCAGAAACAACTTCCAGGATTTGTTGTATTCCAACGAAATCATGCCCGGATCCAATACCTCAGCCAATACAATTTCCCCAACCGGTCTTCACAAAGGCCACGGTGTAAAGCTGGCAGGAACCCAGAAGATTTTCACCCAGGGAAACCTGATGCATACAGGCAATGACCTGGATTTGAGTATTGATGGCGACGGATTTTTCAGAGTACTGCGTCCCAATGGAACTGTGGCATTTACCCGGGATGGAGCATGGCAACGTGATGCCGGTGGACGAGTGGTTAACACCGACGGTTATCCCATTGAACCGGAAATCATTATTCCTCCCGAAGCCACTAAGATCATTATCGGTCAACAGGGCATTGTACAGGTTTTGATCGGCGATGATCCAACACCTAATCAAGTCGGTAACATAGATCTTGCAAAATTCATCAATCCCGCGGGACTAAATCCAATTGGCAAAAACCTCTATATGGAAACCGGTGCCTCAGGAAACCCTGTCGTTACTGCTCCCGGGTCTGATGGTTTAGGTATGCTCAGTCAACAGTTTTTAGAGAAATCCAATGTCAGCGTGGTTGATGAAATGGTTAACATGATTGTCGCGCAAAGGGCGTACGAAGTGAATTCCAAATCGATTCAGACCTCGGATAACATGCTGCAAACCGCTGTTAATATTCTCAGATAAAAGGATGTTATGAGCAGGATCTTTAAGATTTTTACGGCTATCATTGTTTTTTTGGCCTTGAGTATTCCGAACCAGGTGTTAGCCGACATACATACCATAGAAATTCGTGTTCTGCCCGAGTCAATTGTTTATAACGAATATTATAGTTTGGGGGATATTGCAGAGTTGGACGGTTTTGATGTTGAGATGATTCAAAAACTGGCAAAAATCCAAATTGGAAAATCTCCCATGCCCGGCAAATCCCTGGTTGTTTCCCATGGAAATATTCGTCGTCGGTTAAATAACCTGGAAAAGAATCGGGAGTTTAAAGTTGTCTTGCCATCCAAACCGATGGTTAGCAGGGCTTCGATAAAAATTGACAAAGGGCAGCTTCTGGAACTGGTTGAAAAGGAGATTCGATCCGAATACAAAAAATACGACCAGGTCACCATCGACCTCAAATCAACATTGCGAGATGTCTACCTGCCAAAAGGAAATGCAACCTACGATATCGAGAGGGTGGGAGGAAAATACCAGATTGGCGGGAACTCCACCTGGACACTAAAACTGCTGGTGGACGGGAAGGAGTTTAAGAAACTTTTTGTCAGGGCAAAAATAACGGTTTACGATGATGTGCTGGTAGCAAAAAGCGGCATTAGCAGGGGAAGAACCATTGAGCAAGCCGATCTCCATTCGATCAAGAAGAATATCTCCAATGAAAAACCGGATTACCGAACGGAACAGAAGTTAATTGTCGGCCAACAGGCAAAAAGAAACATCGGTAAAAACGAGTCCATAAAAAGAAACCTGGTGCAAAATCCTGTTTTAATTAAAAAAGGAGCACCGGTTAAACTGGTCTATAAAACCAGGAATCTGCTGCTCACAAATATCGTCAAAGCATTAAAGGAAGGAAAAAAAGGGGATGTGATCCCTGTTCGTCCGCTTACAGGTAAGCGGACCATTTACGCTGTTGTCGTCGATGAAAATAATGTGGAAGTCGCTCTTTAAAAATATTATCTGCAAAAAACAGGAACTGATATGCATCGATTTTTGATTATATTGGCACTGGTCTTTTTGATAACTGCCTGCGGGGGAAACCAGGTCCAGATACCCCAACCTCCCCCGGTTGCTCAAGGCAATGCGGAAAAAGACCTTAATGACATGAAAAAAGACAGCTACCGGGCTCGAAAAGCGATTCCGATTGAAGAGGGAAGGTATGAAGGGTCTTTATGGAAGGATGAAGCTTCCTGGGGCAATTTATTGAGAGATCATAGGGCTCGCTTCAGGGGAGACCTGGTAAAAATCACTAATCTCGAGGAAGTGATCAGCGTATCTCAACCTGAAAGACCACAACCCGTTATCCCAACTCCTCTGGCTGCTGCCGGAGAAGAAGAGGCCGGCCAGGCAACGCAGGTAATTGAAGCAGTTACGGGAATTAGCAGGGCTGAAGAGGAACAAAACGAGGTATTGTCTTCATTACGGTCTATCTCAGCTTATGTGCAATCTGTGCTGCCAAATGGCAATATGGTAATTGTGGGAGAAAAAGTGGATTACCGTCAGCAGAACACGGTTCGATACGTAACGACGGTAAAAGGTATCATACGACCTGCAGACGTTAATGAAGCCAATGAGGTACAAGCAATAAAACTCGCCCGATTCGAACCCAAAATCAAACGTCAAATGCTGGCTAGAAACCTGCAGAATCTCGCGCCTGTGGTAGGCCAGAAAAAAGCAGGATTGCTGGATAGATTAAGCCACATCGCAACTCCCGGAACCAATCAGCCGCAACCTGTGAATACTCAATAGTCAAAGCTGATTAAGACCTGCCCTAAGATATTTGAACGTTCCATAAAACAGCGAGATGGTGTTTCCTTCCATCTCGCTTCATGAATAGATGATCCTTCCTTTGTTTTTGATCTGAACGCAAATCTTTCACATCAATCAGCAGTCTGTTCTTCGAAAGGTATGGCAAATGCATTTGCTTTGATAAGCATTGTTATATTCTTTCAATCTAACGATCGAACCAATTATGAAACCAATGTACCTCTTACGTTTAATATCCGGAATCATCATTGTTGTTCTCATTCTGACAGCTTCTGCTCAAGCCGTAAGAGTTAAGGACCTGGCTTCGATAAGAGGTATGCGTGACAACCAGCTCACAGGGTTTGGTATTGTAGTGGGATTAAACGGAACCGGCGATTCCAGGGAATCTCTAATGTCCAGAAAGCCATTGAGAAATGCGCTTGAGCGCATGGCCATATCCATCACGCCAAACGAGATCAAGGGTCGGGCAATAGCGGGCGTAATGGTAACAGCAACACTGCCTGCTTTCGCCAAGCAGGGGCAAAAACTGGATGTAACCGTCAGTGCAGTTGGCGATGCGATTTCTTTGAGAGGTGGGGTGCTGTTCGTTACACCTTTAAGGGCTCACAACCGAGAGGTTTTTGCTGTCGCCCAGGGGCCTATCGTTGGTATCCCAAGAGGAGTCGAGCTTCCGGCAGACCGAAATATTATCGGATCAGCTGAATATGTATTTGATCCAAAAAGAAGCATTGTTCCCACCGTTGGTTATGTTATCAGCGGGGCATTGGTGGAAAGGGAAATCGAAATCGACTTGAATTCGAGAACCCGCTTGTTTTTGAATCTTAAAGAAGCTGATTTTACAACGGCATTCAGGCTTTCCAAGTCAGTAAACAAATCCTTAGGCGACGGATCAGCCAGGGCTGTAGATGCCGGAACAGTGGAAATATCCGTACCTGCCAGTTATCTCGGTCAGACCGTTGAATTAATATCCCGTGTGGAGAATCTTGAAATAGAACCGGATACGGTAGCTAAGGTGGTATTGGATGAAAGAACCGGTACTGTGGTCATGGGTACAAATGTGAGGATACTTCCCATTGCAATCTCTTTCGGCAATCTGAACATTAATATCGGAGGTATAACACCTCCTGCGCCACCTGCCGCTCCCGGAGCACAAGCTGCAGCTGCTCCTCCACAACAGGAGGCACCTATTCAGGAAGAAGGCGGTGTAATTTTGTTTAAGGGCGGAGTTGATATCAAAGAGGTTGTAGACGGACTAAACAAAATCGGAATCTCAAACACGGATTTGGTGGATGTTATTAAAACCATAAAGTCTGCCGGTGCACTTCAAGCAGAACTCATCATCAGATAAACAGGATTACCCAATGAAAATCACTCCGGATATGTCGTTATACCACCTCAATCAGGCAAAAGCGAAAGCCAAGATGACAAGTACCTCCAAGGTTAATGATGGAGAAATAACGGCCTACAACAAACGATTAAAGGATGCTTGCGACGGATTTGAAGAGATATTTGTACACAAGATGATTCAGGTTATGAGAAGCACAACCGATAAAGACACATTACTTTATGGTGGTCGAGGTGAGGAGATTTTCCAGGATATGCTTGACGAGAACTACGCCAAGTTAATTACACAAAGCAAAGCCCTGGGCTTAAGTGATTTGATCTATGAACAGACCAAAAAAAGTTAAAGTTGCGGAATCAAATGCCGATAAGGTTAATAAGAGAAAGTTTTAGCGCAATCTTTCTATGCTGTTTAACCTGTTACCCTGTTAACCGTTTAGCTTAATAACAAAGAAAAAAAACTAAGCCTGTTCCATCCGGATCAGGGAGGATGACAATAATCCGGATTTTTTTGCCGAAGGGCTTAAGATTTTCACTGGTTTGCCGATAGGGAGTAAGAAAATATTTCCCTTTGGTGTCCGGGGATTTAATCTTGGAGGTTGATATGAAAATTAAAGGTCAGGTGCCTAAGGTTCCAACACAGGACCAGGGCATTCAGAAGGGCAAGGAGAAAGAGATTGCCCGGGCTGAAGACCAAAAAACGGCTTCGACGGAAAAACCATCGGTCGAGCAGTTTGCGGTCAAAAAGCTTCGGGACAAGATCGAATCTGAGCCTGATGTAAACCTGCAAAAAGTAAAAGAACTGAAGGAAAAACTAAAAAAAGGTGAATATAAGGTCGATACGGAAAAACTGGCCGGCAATCTTCTAAAAGACTCATTGCTTGAAGATATTTCCGATAGTTAAGGTAAGCAGCTTGCCTTAACCCTTGTTCACGTTTTGTGAAAGGAGAGAGAATTGTATCAAAAATCCTTACAGAACAGCGATCTGGTTGTATCTCAATTGGTTGAAAACTTAAACTCACAATTGGAGATGCATAAAGTCTTATTGGAAGCACTGCATACTGAAGGGCGGCTCCCTGCTTCCTGCACGCTCACAGATCTAAAAGACATCCAGTCAATTCGTGACTTTGCGGTGACCAGAATCCAAGAACTGGAAAGGCACAGGCTGGTTTTAATTGATAATTACAAGAGGACTAATGATTTAAAGGATACGATTACTTTGCATGAGATCATCCGGCAAAGTAGTCCTGTACAACAGAAAACGTTGTTGTCTTTGAGGCAGAAGCTCCTGGATGTGATTTCAGAAATAAAACCGGTTGGCAGAAGAAATGCTGAAATCGCGGCAGCACGAATTGCTTGTTTTAATGAAGTTCAAGGAGTTTTGGACAAGTCTTTCAACAGAACCACGACCTATTCAGGCAAAGGTATGATTACCAAAGCCAAAGGTTCCAGCCGGCTGAAAAGGTCAGTTTGATTATTTAAATAACAAACAATCCAAAACATTTGGAACGCAACTGGAATTACGGTTATTAGATGCTTTTATGGTAAATGCAACCACGTTCACCAATTATGACAACTCAGTATTATTAAATAATGTCACTATTTGGTAGTTTCGAAATTGGAAAAAAAGGACTGACTGCTTCTCAAATGGGTCAGTCGACCACTGGGCACAATATTGCCAACGTAGACACCGAAGGCTTTTCCCGCCAGGAGATCATTCAGGAATCGGCCAGACCGATGAGTAACGGCAAGGGAACCGGTGTAGACGTCACCGGTGTGCGCAGGATCCAGGATGGATTTACCAAGCAGAAAGTCATTGATGAACAAACCAATGTCAGTACCTGGGAAACTCGGCAAATGCTGCTCACTGAAGCGGAAGTTATGTACACCGATTTGGAGGGTACAAGGTTACGTGGAGCCATGGATGAATTCTGGGGAGCCTGGAGTTCTGTGGCAACGGAACCTGAGATTGGCCCGCATCGAAAAGCCCTGGTGACTAAAGGTCAAAAACTGGCTGAAGACTTTCGCATGTTTCATCGAAGGCTAATTGAGTTTAACCAGACCCTGAACGGACGCATCAGGGCGGAAATGCTTGACATTAACCAGATAACCCGAGAAATCGCGCTCTTAAACAAGCAGGTCGAACAACTGGAAAACAAAGGAATTCCTGCTAATGACGCCCGTGATAAACGTGAGGTTTTATTACAAAAACTCTCCGGCAAAGTAGAACTGCGCTGGTTTGAAGGCCCACATGGAACCTTGGAAGTCCAGGTTCCCAACGGACAGCATCTGGTACACGGTCGACATAACTACGAATTGATTCCGTTTGAGATTGCCGAAGAGAAAGACAATATTCGTATCGGATTGATCAATCCCCCGGGGATAAAGGCTGATGTCACAGATATAATTAAGACTGGTGCGTTAAAAGAAATGGTCAACCAGAGAGACATCAACATCAAAAAATACCTGTCGAACCTGGATGAGCTGGCAAAGGAGATCACCTTCAGAGTCAACACACTACATACCAGTGGTACGGGGATCAACGGAATCAAATCCGATGAAACCGGAGCTTATAAATTTGACAAGGAAGAATTAGAAAATCCCTTGGCCCAACTGAAATCGGGTGATTTTCAGTTAAAGCTGATGGGAGAAGACAATGAAATTGAAGAGGTTATAACCGTTAATGTTGCTGCGGGGATAGATACAATCGGGTCGGTTGTTGAAAAGATCAACAGGGCTGCGGACGCCTATGAAACCCTTCAGGATGGAAGGGAGGTTTTGAAAGATGCCAATAAACTCAAGGCATTTGTCAACAATGACGGCAGTGTATCCATCACTTCGGGTCTAGGTAAACACTACATTTTTGGTCCCGATGAAACCAATGTGATGGCAGTACTGGGATTCAACTGCTTTTTCCATTTGAATGATGACTCCGGAGACCTGGTCGTGTCGCAGGAACTGATAGACGACGAAATGAAAATAGTAGCGGGTTCCGACATGATTCCCGGTGATAACAGGATTGCCACCGAAATTGCGAATCTGCAGTTGCAGGCAACCATGAATGATAACACGGTTTCATTTGACGAATTCTATAATTCTCAAATTACGGAAATCGGTCTCAATGTACAGGATGCACAAAGAGGTCTGAAAGCACATACCCAGATGTTGGATCAATATAAGGCGCTTAGAGATTCTGTTTCCTCGGTCAACCTGGATGAGGAAATGACCAAAATGGTGAAATACCAGAGAGCCTATGAATCATCAGCAAAATTTATGGGAACTGTGGACCAGATGACACAAACCCTGGTGAATATGTAACAGGTTGTTCAATATCAGGATGAATTAACATGCGAGTTACCGAACTGACAAAACACAATGCAGTAAATAAGAACCTGAATACCAATTCGGAAGAATTGCAGGAACTTTTGATCGGTATGTCAAATGGCAAGGTATTGAATAAACCTTCGGATGACCCGGTGGGCGCGGCCAAAGTACAGGATTTTAGAACATCGATCAATCATTCCAAAACCTTGGAAAAAAACATTAGTGCTGACAAGGTATGGCTGAATTCCAATGAAGAAACAGTCAAGCAGATCATTGATACCCTGATGCATGTGAAAGAGCTGGCCTTGGAAGGGGCAAACGGGGCGGCTACTCCGGAAGGCAGGAGCACTTTGGCATATGAAGTTGAATTGATTGCTAATGATTTGATCAAACTGGGTAATAAACGGGAAGGAAAACTATACGTATTTTCCGGTACCAAGACGTTTACCAAACCGTTGACTGTAAACGAAAAAGTACTTGAACCCACGGTAAAGTTTTATGGCACAAGAATAAAAAGTAACGAGAAAATAATACCCCTGGATCAGGAAAAGCCATTGGCCGGAATTGCCCCGGGAACATTCACGATATTTTTGGATGAATCCCCCGAGTACCTGACCGAAACCAGGATTAATGAATTAAACCAGCTGGAGGAGATTCCCCTTGAAGAGACGCCTGTTACTCAGGAAGCGGACACGGCACAGGCACCGATTCAACCCGAAGCTGAACTGTCAGCGGATGACCTGGCTGCAGAACAGGTCTCAGGCAAACAGATTCAGATTGTTTTAAACGGAACGGAATCCATAAGGGAAATCGTTAAAAAGATCAATCAGGCCGCCATCGAAGAAGGTGAGTACATTGAAGATCCGCATTCGCCAATAGGTTATAAAACCAAATTAACCGCGGAAGTAGGAGTCGATAACTCAATATACATCGATCCGACCAAAGGAATTAACATCCGATTTGGAGAAGATTCAACAGGGTTTTTTAGCAGGTTAAAATTTTCCACCATTGGAAATCCTGACGTTACCCTTTCTGGTACGACAGTTATTACAGGACCCGGAACTGAAGCAACCGAAGCTGTCGGAGAAGCTCCATTGACAACTCCTGTAACACCTGAGTTACAAGCAGATGTTGCAGAAGATTCGGTCATACCTGCAGATGAAGCTGACACTATGCAACCAGCGGCCAAACCGGAGCTGTCAGCTTTGATTGAACTGGACCCTGCAGAGTTTGGAGCTGAATTTATCGGCTATTCAAAGGATAAATACCTGGTGAGGGTGATTAAAGGTGGAAGCTACGGAGTTGCTCAGTATATAGTCAGTGACGATTTAGGCAAAACCTGGTCGCAACCTAAAGTGCTAAACCAGGAGAATGAGATATTTAATCCGGATGGCAAAGCCAGTAACAAAATTCACCTTGAATTTAAGGCACGAGGTAAACCATTTTTCAAAGAGGGAATAGAATTTCAATACACCGGTAATGAGTTTGTAACCTATCACGGTAATGAGCAAATTAAAGAAGTTCTTGTAGATAATGGTATCAAAGTTGCTTTGAATATAAATGCAAAGCAACTGTTTAAAGAGGAACCCGGTAATGATGACTCTGTAGATATATTCGATATGATGAACCGCCTAACTGAGGCGCTTGAGGATGATGATCAGCAGGCAGTCATGAAGAGTATTGACGATATAGACAAGTCAATAAACCAGGTATTGAAAATTAGAAGCCAGATAGGTTCCACATTCAAAGAGTTGGAATCAAGCGAGGAACGCATTGCACAAAATGTGGATTTTAAGCGTGACGAGCTTTCCAAACTTGAGGATATGGACCTGGCAAAAGGAGCAGTCGATTTGAACAAAGCCGAACTGAAACAAAAAACAGCCTTGGATGCTTCAGCCCGGTTAATTCAACCGACTCTAATAGATTTTTTACGATAGCCCCGGTTTAAAGAAACCATGAGAAACTCACCTGGTCTCTAATAATCGGGTTTAGGGTATCTTAACGGATACCCGGTTTTCAAAGTTCTTTCTTCACCATGGAGGGTGAAAATGCTCATCTTAACAAGGAAGTTGGGAGAAAGTATCACGATCGGAGACGATATCAAAATCCAGGTATTGGAGATCAAAGGTAAACAGGTGAGATTGGGTATTCAGGCACCCAAGAAATACAGTATTCATCGAGAAGAAATATACCAAAGAATTCAAGATGAAAATAGGTTGGCTGCTCAACAGAGCCCATTAAGCCTGAAAGCCTTGACTGATATTTGGAAAAGAAAGAAATAGATTTCGTTACGATTACTTTTTTGTCGACAAACGGGCAGCAGCCCGTGCACTTCCCATTATGGGACAACCTCAAATAGAGGCGCAAAAATGAGATTTGATACAACTCGTTTTGGACAGATTAACGTGAAGTCTGAAGATATTATAATCTTCCCTGACGGTCCTCTTGGCTTCCCTGATTGTACTCGATTTACATTCATAGACGAAGACAGGGCTGTACCGTTTCGTATGTTGCAATCCCTGGATAATCCCGCGTTGGCTTTTGTTGTAGTCGATCCGCTCATTGCCAGGAATGATTATCATTTTGATGTCACCCGCGAAGATCTAAAATTGATCAAAGCTGAATCTACGGAAAACCTCCTGGTTTACTGTATTGTGACGATGTCCAGGAACATTCATGAGGTAACCGTGAATTTGCAAGGACCGTTGGTAATCAATCCTGCTCACAGGTTGGGGCACCAATTTGTCCTGGTAGATACCGATTACACAACCAGAGAAAAACTGATTCAGAACCCTGAAGACGCTGTTTCTGAAGAAGATACGCAGCAATCCGTTTCCGCAACAAATAAGGAAGAACTGCAGAAACAGGCCGTTTAGCTGGAAGGATACCCTGTTTGATAGGGGGCTCTTTCCAGTCTATTACTTCTGGAACCCCCCGGCAGTCTTTCAGTGACATAAGCGGTCTGCTGTGATCCGCTTATTCACAGATGTTTTTCACATATCTGTCATACAACTCCGGCAATCTCTCCAACACAGTCATTTTACCCAGCATTTCACTTTCACTTATAGCTTGCCTGATAATTTCAATGGAATGTTCTTGAATCAGGACTTTGGATCGTGGAGCGTAACTCCAATGCCAAGGCTCTTCACAGACGCCTCCTTTGTATTCCCGGTAGGGTTTGAAAAAACCAAATGACTCGGCATGTTTTTCCAGCCACCTGTCCAGTTTTTCAAAAACACCCCCTTTCCCATATTCTTCGGGTAAGAGCCTGACATTATAATCTTCAGGCATAGACGATAAATCGATCATGTCTATATCCGTCCCCCAATGGTGACGACTTCCTCCCGGTAGAGCGGACCAGGACAAGATAGCCTGGATTAGCTGCTCTTCGGAAAGTTTGGAATAATCCAACAATCTACCTTCGGGACTGTATAACTGTCTGTGCCCCAGGTACTTATCGTTCCATATTTTCAACTGCTCATTAAACCCTCGATAGGAGCTGTACGCTTGCAGGTGTATACCATCTTTGGCGGCATAACTCTTCATTTTCAGGAAAGCTTCGGCAGTGAAGTGTTCCGCCGCCAAAGCACCGGAATCTGTTCTGACAATATGGGAATCGCTTCGACCCGTTAACTCTAAGGGTGTCATGTTATTTGGAGGTTTTCGGTTGTGATGGGAGACCGGTTAATTTTGACCGATGAAGACTTTATCGTTGACCTTAAAATCCCCTCAAGTAGTTATAAAGAGCCCAGAACCACTGTCTCAGGGTCAGGTAGTATTTCACAAAGACCATGGAAAGAAAAAACCAACCCGCTATGGAGTGGAGTAAAGATGCTGTGGATTGGTAAATCAGGGCATCATAAATTGAAAATTCTTTTAAAAAATAATACAGGAAGCCCAGGCAGCATACTATCATCAGCATGATGTAGAAGATGATGTCGACAATGCGCCGACTTCCGGACTGGTTCGGGGATTCTGCCAAAACTTGCTGAATAGTTATCCTGCCGGATTGTTTTCTTTTTCGGGAAAATGATTGTTGTAGGTAGTTGTAGGCGATAATAATAAACACCAGAATCAATCCAAATCCGCTAAACACGTGTATGGTCATCAATCCCAGCCTGCCAAACAGCATAAGAATAACAGGGTATTGCAGTCCGAGGGAAGACGTGTAGAGCAATAACAGCAGGATTATCAATCCCCAGCTGTGAATACGTTTATAGAAACTGGAATAGAGTTTTAGTACGAGTTGTTGAAACTTCATTTTCCTGAATTTATTTATAGAGTTCCGTCGAGAGTCACCGGGTAATAGGAATGAAGTATTCTGTTGACTGTAAGTGGATTTAAGCCTTTCGATTTCAGTTGCGCATTAAGGACATGTTCCACTTCTCCGGAATCCCCATTATTGTCAGCCGGAGCAAAATTCCAGTTCATTGAAGATACAATGCGGTAATGCTCAATTCTACTGTGTTTTATATAAATCTGATGCATTAATGAACCGCCCGGAGATTCGATTTTGCCGACTCCAACACCTTTTGCCGAAAAGTCATAGCTTGTTTTACGATTGGTATCGAGGCTATCATCCAGGTCAAACAAGTTGATCAGTGTATTCTTCAAAAAGACACGGCTTTCCATGACTTCAGCCAAAAGCCGGCTGGCAATGCAATTCGGTCTGTCAAAAGAGAGTTCCAGGTCATCGATTATCTGACCGACCATATCGCTGATTTCAAGATTTCCCCCTGCCAAATGCGTTACCATCATCCGGGAGAGCGGACCTGTCAGCATGGTTTCGCCTTGATATCTTGCGCCTTTTACCCATGTTTTTGCATCGGGTTTGTTGAAATCGTAAGATGATTTTTTCTGTTGCCCAATTTTGTCGATAGGCAGGTAAAAGGTGTTATCAACAGTTTCCGTGATCTTTAGCTCGTTAACAGGCTCAAGCTTTCCATGGAGAAGCGCTCCTTCCGAATAGTTGGACGTTTTTCCATTGTTTTTTTCAATATGCAGGGAGCCATAGCTCAGAAGATTCAAACGTTTACCCAAGACAGTCACAGAACCGGGAGCATGCTGAATCAAGCTTTTAACATCCTGGGGCCAGATAACTTCAACAAACTCTTTGCACTGCTCCAAATTTCTGATGGCAGCCATTTTCAAATTGCGACCAATGCCGAAGTTTGACACTCCTCCCGGAATTTGATTCATGATAACGGGGTATTTACCCCCAAACATGGTGAGATTTTTTTGAAGCAGATCGATTATTCCGGCAGCATCTTTCGAATGTTGCATGACCTGGACACCGATCTCCGTGGGAAGATCTTCCTTGTCAGGTTGTTTTCTGTGAATTCCTGCATAAAACCATAGGTCTTTCTCGCTAACCGAACCAAAATGCTCTTCATTCAGATAGTTTGGTAAGACCTGCCAGTAGAAATGGTAGACGTGTGATCGAATAGCCGCCATGTCAAGCATAATCTGGCGAACTCTTAATCCGGTTTCAGTAGGGAACAGATGAAGATAATCCTCAAGAGCTGAAACGGAAGCAATCGCATGGGCAACGCTGGAATTGGATGAAAGCGTCTGTGTGAGCTGGGGCGCTTCCAAAGGATATTTTCCCCTGAGTCTGCGATCCAAATGAGTCGAACGCCCGCTTTGAAGAAACGCCCTGCTACCTGCATCAGTCTGAGAAAGCAATACCCTGAGATCACCCTCAATTCTCGGTAACCTGTCGACAATTACACTATTCATCAGTTTCCTCCTCAAAACCAAAAACCGAATCTTTGCTCAAAGACCGTGATCTTCTGCCTGAAAAAGCATGAATGGCCACGCCCGCAAGTGTGACTCCGAATGCACCCTGGGCTATTGTAGAAGCGTTTCGCACAAAAAAGGAGTTGATTGGAGCATTATCCGCGTTAAGCTGACCGAAGAGTCCCAAACCGCTATTGTTAGGGTAGTCGGGCTCAGAACAGCCGGTACAAGGGCTTCCCACGCTGACACACCAGGATGATGTCCCATTCCATTTTTCAAGCGCGCAGGAATTTTTGGTTACCGGACCTTTACAACCGAGTAAATACAGGCAGCCTTCCTTTTGTCCGTGATACCGGACAAAATTGCCTTGTTCAAAATCTCCGCGGTATTGGCAACGTTCACATATGACTTGGGAATAAAACATGGTGGGCCGACGGTATTCATCAAGCTCCGGCGGTCCATACAATTTCAGATGGTTGAGAGCCCCAACCAGATGACGGATTGGAACCGGATTCCCGGGCAGTTTAAAATAGGGAGTTTCAACCAGATAAAGCAATTCCTTTTCCAGATCTAAAAAACCATCCGGAGCTGAATGACTGTAAGAAGCTTCATTTCCCATTAGAATGGCGGCACGGGATACAACGATCAGATCTTTAAGCAACATGTTGCCCGGATCATCCAGGTCTTGAGAGAAATATCCGTCGAGTATTAAAATGTGCCCACCTCCGCTTTCATTACTTTCAATAGTAATATCCTGAATATTCGGTGAATCAGACTCTATTAAAGTAAAATGCTTTTCCATGAAGGTATGAAACCCCGGATAACTCCAAATGCCGGAACGGTGGATTCCACTACTCTGACCGAGCACCCAAATAATGGTTTGTTTTGATTCCCCTGTTTGAGCCAGAAGGTTGGATGAAAGCATATTTAGAAGTACAGGGGTTGTTAAACCTCCAATCATCATCTGTTGGATGAATCTTCTTCTGCTGAGATTAGTCGTCATACGGCATGGAATAAAGAATTTACCTTTTTTATCGTCACCTAAAGATATGTCTTGACTGCTTGAGCTTCAAGCCAGGATACACTGATTAAATTATCTTGACTACTCAGAGTGGTTTTTTATGCATCCCCGGGTAGTTCACAACACATTGTCATTGATGCGGACAAAAACCGATCCTCTTGGCTGTATGTTTAGTAGACTTGTTATATATTGTTCGCAGGTTGACAAAAACTCGGATTGTTTATTTAAACAGGTGATAAATGTACATGATCGAAGTGTTCAATAGTCAAATGATCTGTGGAAAAAACTGATCGATCTCATGGTTTTTGATTTCATATGAAAAAGTGAAAGGCAATTGGTCCTTCCCGGTTAAAAAAAGCGTACAATGGCCTTTAACATTCAAACCATAAAACAAAAAACGTTGCAATTTCCCGGCAACTGGAAAATAATAATTAAAATCCGACTTTATAAAAACCTAGCTTACTGATTATAATGGCTCTCTTTAAATTATTCGGAAAAAAGCTCAAAGGGGAAGATAAATATTTTAAATCCAGAGTAGCCGATTCCCGCCTGGAAGGAGACTCAGATGAAACCAATGCAAAACAGAAATCAAGGCCGCCTTCGCAGGGCGAACCCCAGGCGCAGTTTCCATTGGTCAGCGAACGAGTCATTAACAAAACCTTGCTGACCGAATTGTTAAAGTTAATGCGAAATCATGATGTCGGATCCTCGGTAACAGTATTGGCAAACACCCTGGATACCAATACCCGCAAGGCTGCAATCATGATTAATAAAGGCTATATTCCAAAGCGGGTGGTTTCCTATCTGCAAAATATCAACATGAGAAATATCGAAGATTCCATAAAACTTGCGCGTAAAGCCGATGCCGAAGAAAATGGGTTTGTTCCTGTTGATGAAAGAGCTGCGGCAACTCTAAACCTTCCCCTGGGTTGTATGTTATTAGGAATACTTCATCACCTGAAAGACGAATTTGCAGTAGTTTTGGTAGTTAAAACCAGTTTGAAGGAAAAGCAGAAATTTGTGGATAAGGTCAGGAATACAATCAGACGGTCATAAAAGAATCTACGCGGCTGGTTGCTCTGTTTGATTATGATTGGAATTGCCCTGTGGATGGTCTTGGAACATTCGTTCCAACATGGCTTCACACTCCAGCAACAATGCACTGTCTAGCATACCCTGTCTTAAAAAGCCGTTTATTTCATCTATCTTTTTGATGGCATAATCAATATTCGGGTTTGAGCCTTTGACATACGCTCCGATATTGATTAAATCCTCGGCCTCCTTATAGGTTGACAAGGTTTGAATCAGTCTTCTGCTGTTTTCCTGGTGGGTTGGAGAGGTAACATCCACCATCACCCTACTTTTGGAGCGGAGTACATCGATAGCAGGATAATGCCCACGCGCTGCAATTTCCCGGTCTAAAAGAATATGCCCGTCCACAATTGAACGCACGGCATCCCCAATTGGGTCCAGCGGGTCGTCTGCCTCTACTAACACCGTATAAAAACCTGTCAGTGAACCTTTTGAAGCGGAGTTGCCTGCTCTTTCCAGTAGTTTCGGTAGGTATGCAAAAACAGACGGAGGATAACCCTTTGTTGTAGGCGGTTCGCCGACAGCAAGGCCAATCTCTCTCTGTGCCATGGCAAATCGGGTTACGCTGTCCATCATCAGCAGCACATCTTTGCCCTGCTCCCTGAAATACTCGGCAATTGCCGTTGCAAGAAAAGCTCCCCTAATTCGGACCAGGGGGGATTGATCAGACGTTGCAGCGATGACTATGGAACGTTTTCGACCTTCCTCACCCAGATCACGCTCGATAAATTCTTTTACTTCTCGACCACGCTCACCGATAAGTCCGATCACGTTAACATCCGCAGTGGTATTTCGGGCCATCATTCCCAACAGGACCGATTTACCGACTCCGGACCCGGATAAAATGGCTAAACGCTGCCCTTTTCCTGCAGTCAGTACACCATTAATAGCCTTGATACCGACGTCGAGAGGACTATCAATCCGTCGGCGCTGCAGTGGATTAATTGGTTCCTTGTAAAGCGGAACTTTGGTTATTGCATCTATTGTTCCCAAACCATCGATAGGATTTGCCATTCCATCAATGGTGCGCCCCAGCATTGCATCACCTACTGTAACCGTCGGTTGGTCCGTAGTTGGAACAATTCTACTCTGTGGCCCGATACCCCTGATTTCACCTAAAGGCATTACCAGTATTTTGTCATCCTTAAAGCCCACGGCTTCCCCGGGTATGATCTCGTTTGTAGTGGGGTTGACGATGGAACAACTGCTGCCAATGCGCAATCCGGGATTGTGAGCTTTAATTAAAAAGCCGACAACTTCATCCACTTTGCCCTCAACCTTTTCGGGTTGGGTCTGCTCCATCAGTTCAATGTAAGGCTTTATGTCAAACAAAATAGACTCATAATAGACTGGTTAGGTAAAAAGGCCCCTGCGATCATCTACACAGAGGTTAAGGCGTTCCTCAATTTCATTGAATTGTTTTTTTAAACTGAGGTCGATATAGGAGAAATCGCTTTCGATAACAGGTCCGGCCGGGCTGACACTATCGTCAGATCGCACATGAACCATCTGGTTTTCATCCAGAAAGCTTTCCAATTCAGCCTGGTTATCCAGAATAAACTGGTATTCAATAGGATGAACCTTAATTCTGATATTGCCCTTCCCTTCAAAATGTTGCATCGACTTTTTCAACAATCCCAAAACAAGCTTTTTATCTGTCTTCAGATGTTTGTGAACAACTTTTTGTGCCATGAGAAGACTGAGGTGCACAATCTGGTTTTCAAACTTTTGGGTCATCTGCTTTTTCAGGTTTTTAAGCTCATTTAAGAGTCCAAGAACGGCACCGGTGTTTTTTTCATTCTCAACTTTATGCTGTTTGATACCCTCTTCAAAGCCTGCTTGAAAACCTTCTTCATGCCCCTGCTTTCGAACTTCATCTCTTGTATCTTCAGCGTTTTGAATGATTTCCCTGGCTTTCTTTTCCGCTTCCATGCGCTTGATCAGAGCGCTGGCCAATTCCAGCTCAATTTCCGATCGAAACAGGTCGGTTTCGTTGCGTACCTGCCGGGCATACTTGTCGACATCTTCCCGAATTCTTTTTGAGTAATCTTCGACATTGGTCAACAGCGTGTCAACCTCGTTGAACTCAGAAGAATTGAACTGTGAATAGTCGACCCGACGTTTCTTTTTTTTATCTTTGTCTTCCAGGATATTGGCAACATAATCCTCGGGTTGGCTGGAGGATTCGTCAGCATCAGAAAAGCCCTGCATAGCCTCGTCAGCTTCTGTCGTATCTGTCGAGGCATCTGCAAAATCAGGTGGTTTGTAGTATTCCATAGATTCCCGTAAAGGTATCGATTAAGCTCCTTTCTTTTCCCGCAACCAGTTTCTGATAAGTGTCGCAGTTTTGAGAGGATCTTGTCTTGCAATTTCGATAATTTTGTCTCTCGGCGGAATTCC
>JANQLH010000333.1 GCA_028280735.1 SAR324 cluster bacterium
ATGCGACTGCCTGGTCCGTATGTCCCCCGGAATCAGCTTCAGCACATAGATCATCCGCCATGGCTATATGCCTGGAAAGCTCAGCTTCTTCGGCAGTTATCACGTTTTCGGCCAACAATTTCTCTACAATTCTTTCCGGGGCGGGGCTTAAAAAGGCAGATGCAACTTCCGGTCTCGATAATTTTGCAACAATCCTGTTTTTGACACCGACTGATCCGTCTTTTTTGCGATATAGTCCCTTTAACCGGTATTTCACCAGGGGGGCTGAAATCTGCATATAAGCAGCCGCTTCAATGGTTCGAACCTTGTATGATAAGTAAAGGTCGATGGTTTCTGCTTCCAAAGGGCTATTGAGCAGATTCATGCCAAAGGCTTCACCATTTTGCAATTCATGTTGAATCTGCCGGATGCTTTCTTCGATTTCCCGCAAATTGAGGGCGCCGGTGCCGAAAAAACCCATCATTCCGGCTTTTCCCATTTTTATCACGATCTCTTTAGATGCAATTCCGCGCACCATACCACCGGACAGATAGGCATATTGTAAGCTGTAATCTTGCTTAAATTCTTTATTTCCCAAGGAAGTCGCTGTGACAGGGGGTAAAGGGACTTCAACGGGCTGATCAATTTTCGGATTAATGTTAGTCATGTTCCTTGCTCGTTTAGTGTCTCTGATATGAAAGGTGTATGTTCTTCAAGGGTTTTGGTTAAAGCATCTCCAGTTCGACTTGCTTGCATTTCATTTAGACCGCTTTATCCACGCTGATGTTCCGGATACTGCCGGTGGTCTCCCCTGAAGCTTTTGAGAGACTTTTCATTTCCACATACAGAAAAATGATGACCAGAATAGTGCAAGCTATATCGGCAAATGGGTATGCATACCAGATGGTTTCAATCCCTGACACCCGGGGGAGAATCAGCAGCGCAGGAATCATAAAGTAATAAATCCTGGACAGGGAAAGAATAAATGACGCTTTTGCTTTACCCAGGGCCAGGAACAAATTTGTGCCGATCATGAATATACCGGAGAGGGGAAAGCAGACAAAAAAGAAACGCGATAAATAGGTTCCTTCTCTTATCAATGCCTGGTCCGCGGAAAAGACTCCTATGATATATTGAGGGATACCAAACATAACGGCAAAAATAACAACTGAGTAGATAGTCGTTATCCAGATGGATTGGCGGATGCATTCTTTGACACGTTCCGGCCTGTGGGCTCCGTAATTAAATCCGATAACAGTTTGAAACGCACTGACAAAGCCAATTATGGGCAGAATCAGAAATACGTTGATACGCCAGAGAACACCATAGGAACTGATGACTAAGTCAGCCTGAGGATGCTGGTATAAACGTAAAGCATTGTTGATGATAACAATAATCACGCTTAGACCAAATTGATAAAGAAAGCTCGGTATTCCCAACAGGTACATTTCCCTCAAAATTGCAGGATCGGGAACCAATTGTTTGAGTTCAATTGGTACAAAGGTTTTCTTTGTCGCGAAGAAATAAAAGGCGAACAATGCACTGGTCGCCTGGGATATAACCGTGGCAACGGCTGCTCCTGAAACACCCATTTTAAGAACAAAAATAAAAAACCAATCAAGAACAATGTTCAGCACGGTTCCAACCAGAATTGTCTGCATTAAGAGATTGGCTTTTCCTTCCGACCGGAAAATGTCATTAAAGACGATAGTCAGGAGTAAAAAAGTTGTCCCCAAAATCACAATTCTCAGATAATCCATGGAATAGGGGAAAAGCGAAGGTGTTGCCCCCAAAATGTTTAAAACGGGTGTCAGAAACATCAACACAAAAACTGTAATGAATCCGCCAACCAGGAGTGCCATCAGCACAGCATTACCCGCGGCTCTGCCAGCCCGGCCATAGTCTTGTGCACCAAGGCTCCTGGCAATGATTGATGCCATTCCATAACCAAACATGATGCCGATACTGATAATCATTATCTGGATCGGCATGACGATGGACAATCCTCCAATTGCCAATGTTCCTACACCGCGAGCTACAAAAATCGTATCAACTACATTGTAAAGTCCTTGCATCATGATGCCGATAATGATGGGACCGGATAATTTTGCCAACAAGGTACTGATTTTTTCTGTTCCTAAAAATGTGTTCTGGTCAGTCATTTTGCTTTCTCCTCTGCCTTACACTCGAATGGGTGTAAATCATTCATCCTAATTGGAAAAAAAGATGTTCGGGTCAAGTCCGATTTCTTCAGCCAGTTTTTCCACCAAACCTTCCGGGGGATCGAAGTTCAGATCTTTTTGGGCCTGTTCCCTGGTAATTTCCCCTTTTCGTACCAGGCTCGAGTATTCTTCGTGGTACATGGTGTAATTCATTTTGTGTAAATCGAAATAGGTATTGAGCCAGACCATTTCGCAGTTGGTTGTGCGATTGGGGAAGGAAAACTCCATAGGTTGCCAGTCAAAGCGACTTTCACAGACTTTACGCAGTTCTTTTTTATCGGTCTTATGCTGACGAAACAGATAGAAGGGCATTACCAGTATTTTAGTAGGATCAACTGCCTGCTCCAGATCCCTTCTCGACAACACGATCTTTTGCTTGTTCATGGGTTTTTGTCTTT
The DNA here is from genome assembly GCA_028280735.1 of SAR324 cluster bacterium. Classification (GTDB taxonomy): domain Bacteria; phylum SAR324; class SAR324; order XYD2-FULL-50-16; family XYD2-FULL-50-16; genus JAHJTV01. The sequence continues at coordinate 2,600 of JANQLH010000333.1, forward strand.
CCAAGAATTCATTAAAAAAAGATTCATCTTCCTGAAATTTAGAAATCATCTTTTCCCAGGATTCCATTGCATTTTTTTTGTTACTCATCATTTCAGCCTGACCTTTTGAATAGCCATTGATGATCAAAGGAATGCCAAACCGATCTGCGATTTCCAAAGCATTGGCATAAAGAACTCCGCCACAAACAAAACATCCGCTTAATCCTGTACCATATGCTTCCTGTGTGTAACGCCACAGCTTTTTCATGAAAGCCATGTCATGTTGTTGCACAATCAAATCTACATCCAGTGCCTTGCAGAGTTTTTTTACGTTTTCCGTTGCCGTTGCATCTTCATAACCATGGTCGTTATGCCAGCCGAGTACTTTTAATTGATACTTCTCAACGATATTAATCAGTGCTGCGCTGCTATCAACACCACCACTCAGCGGAACCAAGACATCATAGCGTTTGTTCAGCTTTTTATATTTCTGCAAACAGTCGATGATTTCCGTTTCTGAATCAAAATGGATTCTCTGATCATTTTCTGAAACATCAATATTATTGTTGCAATAATTACAGATGCCATGGTCATCGAATGAAATGTCGGGGAAGGTATCCGGTAAAATACACTTTTTGCAGACTTTTTTGGGTGCGGGGATCGGTAGTGAGTTTCGAACCGGCAACTCCATTGCTTGCGGCAGCCCTGTTACCGGTATCTGTTTTAATAGCTTATCCAATACCTGTGAGTAGCGAGTATTAAAACCTTCCAAGAGAGCTTCGATAGTGGATGCTTCAAACAGGTTATTACTGTAAACCAGCATTGTGTGGAGCTGATCCTCATGAATAGAGAGATTGATTGTGAGAGGGTGCCTCAGGCGATTTTGTTCACCGGATGATAAACCCAGGTAATCAAACTTGAATGGTGAATTCTGTCGAGATATCTGGGTTGTTTGTCCCATGAAATTGAACAGGATTTCAGATTTTGGTTGTTGATCCCATGCCTTGTGGCTTTTTTCATATTTTATGGTTCCGTAATTGAATCCTTTATGGGGAATGGCTTCTCGCTGTCGTTGAATGCTGGAAATGTATTCCACCGGATTGGATAGTGATGCATCTATGGTGAAAAGTGTGGGGTATAGACTTGTAAACCAACCAACAGTTCTTGTGATATCCAGATTCTCACCGATATTCTCCCGACCGTGGCCTTCCATATCGATTAAAATGCGATTGTCTCCTATCCAGTCTGATAAAACGCCACAAACAGATGCGAGAAGGAAATCTTGTACTTGGAGTTTTAAAGTTTGGGGAACATCCTTGAGCAGGCGTTTGGTTTGTTTTATGTCCAGGGTAACAGTCTGAGCTGTGGAGGAGTCTTCGGTGTTCAGATCAGCAGATTCCGGGTAATCCAAAGGTAGTGGTTTAACAGCATGCTCAAATTGTTGATCCCAGAAGGTTATCTCTTCTGCAAAATCATGATCTTTGGCATATGTCACCAGGTTTTCAGCCCACAATTTAAATGAGTCGGTTTTGGGAGGCAGTTGAACTGGTTGCTCTTTTTCCAGCTGCCGGTAAGCTGTTTCCAGGTCTTCCAAGATGATTCCCCAGGAGACTATATCGGTAACCAGATGATGAATGGAAATCACCAGGTAATCTCGTTCCGGAGATAATTCAAAATGCTTCATCCACATAGGAGGTGATTGTGAAAGCGTAATTTCCGCCTGACTGGTATGAATCATCGATTGAATCTTCTTTGTTTGATCCTGCTCCGGTAAACCGCTTAAATCATATGAGTTGAAAATATATGGATCTTTATATTCCTTATTCTGTTGAATCCAATTGGCTCCTTCTTGGACAAAACAAATCCGCAGTGCATCATGGTGTTTAATGATTGCCTGCATAGCCTGATTTAGGATTGTTTTATCCAGTTTTCCCTGAATGGACAGGCAGGCATATTGATTGTAATTGTGAGGATCACCAGCGACTTCCTCAAAGAAACGCTTTTGAATGGGAGTTAGTGGAATGAAACCGGAAACGATCTTTTGATCGGATACTGATTGCGATCCATGCTTGGCGACAAGGGTCAGTTCGGCGATGGTCTGGTTTTCAAGGATCTGATGGGATTTGAAGCTGATTCCGACCCTGCTTGCCAATTGTGTGATCTGGATGGCGAGAATCGAATTGCCGCCCAGTTCAAGGAAATTGTCCAGAACGCCAATCTCTTCTTCTTTTAAATTTAATATCTCTGCCCAGATGGTTGCCAATTGTTTTTCAATGTCATTCCTTGGTGCAAGGTGGGCTGTTTTGGATTTACCCGGATCGTTTTTGGGCAGGGCTTTGTGGTCAACCTTGCCATTTGGCGTTAAAGGAATCGCATCCAGTTTAATAAAATGAGAAGGCACCATATAATGTGGTAGTTTTTCAGTTAAAGCCTTCCTCATAACTTCCAATGGAATGTCATCGTCTCCTGAATAGTAGGCGTATAGGGATTTTTCTTCTCCAATATCCTCTCCAATGGTGACAATAACCTGGTTGATTCCTTCAATTTCCGCCAGACATGTTTCTATTTCGGAACATTCGATACGGTATCCTCTTAGTTTCACCTGATTATCGACTCTGCCCAGGTATTCGATGATACCGTCTCTTCTTTTACGAACCAGGTCACCAGTCCTGTAGATTCTTTCTTCCGGCAGATAGGGATTCTTGATGAACCTTTCATCTGTCAGTTCCTGTCTGTTTAAATACCCCCTGGCAACTCCATCACCTCCAATGTGCAGTTCTCCAATCCCATTGGGTGGGATCAGTTTTTGGTGCTCATTGAAAATATACAATTTAACATTATCGGCTGGAACACCGATGGGGACAGCTGTATCGGTATCCCTTTGGGGATCGTATTGATAGATCATACAACCTACAACCGTCTCGGTTGGTCCGTACTCGTTGTAAATCTTGACAGGCTGATCAAATTTCTGGCTGATATCAGAGGCGGTTTTTGTTTCCAGTTGCTCTCCACCCACTATAAAAGAATGTAATCTCTGGTTTTGAAAGGTTTCTGTTTTTAACGCCCTTAAATGTGAGGGGGTCAATTTGATGATGTCTACCTTGTCTTCCCGCAGGATCTTATCAATTACAAAATCTTTTTCAGGGTAAATCTCAATGCGATTTCCGGATAACAGGGGTGTGAAGATAGATGTGACAGTCAAGTCAAAGGAAATTGATGAATACAAGGGAAAACACAAATCAGTGCCGTTTTTGTTGCCATACTGCCTGATTGCCCAGGAAATATAGTTCACGGCACCCTGATGTTCGACCATGGTTCCTTTGGGATTTCCGGTAGAGCCGGATGTGTAGATCAGGTATACCAAATCTCCCGGTTGCACGTCAGTTTCCGGTTGGGCACCGGGACTGTTAAGTTGATCAAGATCGTCCAAAAGGATTTTATCTCCCTTAAATCCGGGAAGTTGCAGGAATTCCTTTTGCGTAAGAAGTATTGGACAGCCGCTATCCTCCAGGATGTATTCAATCCTGCTTTGCGGGTAGTCGGGATCAATTGGTAAATAGGCCCCCCCGGCTTTTAATACCCCCAGGATACCAATGACAAGATTTATTGAGCGGTTTGCCAGTAAACTTACTATTTTATTGGGCCCGATTCCTTTTTGTATGAGCAATTCGGCCAGTCGATTTGCACGTTCATTTAATTCGGCAAAGGTTAGTGTACGCTCGTTTATTGCAACTGCTATGTTTTCAGGTGTTCTTTTGACTTGTTCTTCAAATAGCTGGTGCAGGCATTTATCTTGTGGGTAAGCTGACTCGGTGTGATTATGTTCTGTCAAAAACCTGTCCTGTTCATTCTTATCAAACAGCACCAGGTCTGATATCTTGATATCCGGACTGGACACGGCATCCGAGATCAGGTTTTTATAATGCCCGATCATCTTTTCAATCGTGTCCTTGCGGAACAGGTCGGTATTGAAATTAAAAACTCCGGTAATTGATTCACCAATATTAAACATAATCAGCCATAAATCGAACTGGCCTTCCTGTTGGGGAATGTTCACCTGCTCAAAGATGAGATTGTCGGGCGAAGCCTTATCAGTTGAAGGCTTGGGGGAAGACTGAAACTGGTGATCATTGACTACTTCGAATGTTACCTGAAATATCGGTGATCGGCTGATGTCACGTTTGGGTTGCAGCTTTTCAACCAGCAATGAAAAAGGAAAATCCTGGTGATTCAGGGCTTCAATAACCTTTGTTCGTACCTGCTTCAGCAATTCCCTGAAGGTAGGATTTGCCGTGAAATCAGTGCGCATAACCAGCATATTGATTAAGTAACCCACGATTTTTTCAAATCCCGGTTCCGATCTGCCAGATACAGGAGATCCGACCAGAATTTCATCCTGACCTGAATAGCGATGCAATAGCAGTTGAAAGAGGGCCAGTGACATCATATGAATCGTTAAACGCTCTGCTTTGGTTAATTTCCTGATTTTACTGGTGAGTTCCGGGCCCAGGTCGAAAAAACAGGATGATCCGTTAAAGGTCTGAACCCGCGGCCGTTTAAAATCCGTGGGCATATCCAGAACCGGTAACTCTCCCTCAAGCTGTTTCTGCCAATATGACCAGAGCTTTTCGGATTTGGAGCTGCTGACCAGTTCATTCTGCCATTTTATATAGTCCCAACATTGCAAGAATGGCTTGGGGAGGCTGGGGAGATCGCCAATATTGGTTTTGAAAATACTATAAATGTCAGCCAGCTCCTGGTGCAGGACTCCTACGGATTGGATATCAATTGAAATATGATGCAAGGCAAACAGGAGTATATATTCGTTGTTAGCGATTTTATATAAACTTACCCTGAAAACCGGTCCTTTTTTCAGATCGAACGGTTGTTGATAATCTGCCATTATCCTTTCGGTCAGCTCATCCCAACTGTCCTGAATAGCGTCAATTGTTTTGAAGTGTAATTTCTCACGTTTGCGGATTACCTGGATCGGCTCGCCGTTCTTTTGGTCAAACGTTGTTCTCAGTGCTTCATGCCGGTTTAAAAGCTCTTGGCATGCTTGCTTTAAAACAGAGACATCAATAGCTGATGTTATGCGAATCGGAAATGCCAGGTTGTATGCATAACTGTCCGGATTCGCCTGATGTAGAATCCAAAGCGATTTTTGACCATAGGACATAGGGTGTTCTACGGTTGCATTGCCTGCCATTTTTTCCAAATAACGCTTTAACAGCTTCTTTTTTTCTGCATGGGTCAAACTTGAAAGGGATGAATCGATTGGTGTTGTCATTGTCATTCTCCTTTTAGCACCAAGATGTTGCAGTTAATCGATTATTGATACACTTCTATTTCAATTCTAATTCATCGGCTCTCACGGAAAACAGGAGTCGATTTACTTCATCCGGTGAGAGATCATCGACCTTTTCCAGCAACTCATTGATTGAGTCCTGGTCAATGTTAAGCGTGTTTTGCTTGTGATCACCGTCTCCTCCATTGTTCGGACCGGTGCTATCCATGTAATCAATACCTCTTAGATCTACTGAGCTTGTAATATCATCCAATTCTTGCGGTGGCAGATGATCGATGTTTTTCAAAGTCTTTTCGATAAAAGCAGGGGTTAATTCCGATTGTTGACGAATCGGCGTGTCAACCTGGTTTGAAGAGGTATTGGCATCGGGTGACGGGGATTCATTTGTGCCTGTTGACGATGTTTCCTTGTTGAACAATGCTTCCAGTGATTCCTTTTGGTTGGTTAAAAAATAATCAGCTAGTTCCTGAACACTTCCGTATTCAAAGAACAGTGTTTTCGACAGTTCGGAAAAATGAGGCTTTAGTTTATTATTGATTTCCATTGCCAAAATGGAATCCAAACCATATTTATCCAAGGAATCGGAGATATCAATTCTGTTTTCCGGGACTTTGAGGGTGTCGCTGAGAAGACTTTTCAAATAGGCTATGCTTTTTTCCTTAAGTGAACCGGTTTTAAAGATCTCTTTTTCCTGGAGTTTGGAGGTGTTCTCGAAGGCGGGTTTTGTCAAAACGCTGCTTGTCAGTTTTCTTCTAATCACCCCGTCACTTTCAGCAGCGATAATCTGTTGTCCCATTTCGTGTGAGTCAAGGGCTGGAAAGTAAATATTTTGAAAACCTTCACTCTTTAACACGATTTCCCAGTTTTCCGATGACAGCGCCGGGCTACCCGGGATACGAATCCCCGGGTCTTCATATAGCCACCAACCTTTTAAAAGACCAAATGTTAAATGGGAGAACAAGGCGTTGCCGTGTAACTCGTTCATCAGTAACAAGCCGTTTTTCTTTAACACGGCTTTTGTGTTTCGTAATGTTTCGCGAATATTTCCGGTCGCATGAAGAACATTGGCCGCTATGGCAATATCATATTCACCTGCCGGCAGCTCTTGATCGTCAATGGATTTGCTGACATCAAACAAACGATAGCTTAAAAATGGATTATCCGGTCCGTAGGTTCTTTCAGCATGGTTGAGAAAGGATTTGGAAATATCCGTATAACAGTATTCTGCAATGAGTTCCCGATAAGGTTGTAATTTTGAGAGAACCATGGCACTCGTGCCACCGGTGCCTGCTCCTATTTCAATTATTTTCAGCCGAGTATCGGGTCTCAGATTTTTAAGCTCTTCAAGGTAAGCTATGGTTTTATCTGCCAGCACTTCATTAAAGAAGTCCGCAGTACGATTGTGTTTGTACATTCCCTCGACCAATTCCATGGAACCATTGGGGAAAATGACATCTGTGGCCGCTTTCTCTCCTGTAAGTATTTGCGGTAAATCCTGCATGGTTGCTTCCAACAGGGTTATTAGAGCTTTTTTGTCATTGTCTTCCAGCCACAGCCGTTTTTCCCGATTCCATAATTGCCATGTCTCGTTGATATCCAATTTGGTCGTATCTTTAACCAGGCAGTCATTGCCATCGATTTGAAAGTAATTCAATTGCAATAAAACTCTCAAACTTTCATCCATCCAGGAATAATACATGGGTTGAATACTGCTGCCGGATTTTAGCTCTTCCCGGGATTGCTTTTTTTTCGTGAACAATCCGATGGATTGCAATTGACTCCACATTAACTTTCCAAGCAACCCGTCCATTTGCTTCATTTGTGAAGCTTCTTCAGGCGTTATATAGGGTTTAGGGATGATCCGCTTCTCGGCCCGGTTTTTGAGAAGAGAAAGCATGGGGGCGTGATTCTCCGAAGCGATAATGATGCGCTCGTTGCTTGAGATTCCTTCAGCTTTCATAGGCTTGGTTGTTTTGATAAGAGCAATTTGATCAACCGGATTTGACAAGAGGTTTTCCAGGGCGGCCATTGCCTCCGGAGGTTCAATGGAACCAATACCGGATAATGCCATTCGTTCGCGATATGCTTTTGAAGCGACGATTCCCACACTACCCCAGAATCCCCAGTTTATAACCTTAACCGCACAGGGCAGTTCATGAGAAAGACGACCGGCAAACGCGTCTTTAAAGGTGCATCCCGCAGAGTAGTTACTTTGTCCGGGGGGCATGAAAAAGGTATTCATCGATGAGAAAAAGAGGAAAAAATCCAAAGGCTCCTGGCGAAATACCTGGGCCATGCGTATACTGACATTCACCTTGGCAGACAGGGCCGCCTGAAACCGGTTTTCGTCCATGTTTTCCAGCGTTTTATCCAGCAAAACAATAGCAGAGTGGATAATTCCGCTGATTTCTGAAAACCTGCTTTTTATTTCTTTATAAGCCACGGTTAATGAATCCAAATCAGAAGCATCGGCACTGAGATATAGTGGCGCAGGACCGTCATTGGACAGACGACTCAGTTTTGCCTGGATGTCTGCATCCGATTTTTTGCGGCCAATCCAGACAATTTGAGCCTGATACCTACGGATCATATACTCACTCCAAGCGACACCAATACCTCCGGCTCCGCCTACGACGACATATACACCCCGATAACGGTATATTGATTGATCAAGAGGTTGATAACTTACCGGTATTAATTGTTGCTGATACCATTGGCGATTTCGATAGCCCCAAGCGTTGCCATCTTGATTCATGGGCAGGCTGAAATATGTATCCAGTGGCCATTCACCATGAATATCAAAATCAGCAAGTCGAACTTTCCAATTTGGGTATTCCTTACTCATTGAACCAATTAGTCCGTATAGGCCTGCATGGGTTGGATCGATCATTTCGGATTTTAGTACCGACTGGGTTTGCGTGGTTATCACATTCCATTCCAATTCTTTCGAATCATACCCCAACGCCAGGAGCGCTTTTATTAATCGAAAACAGCATACAACCCCGGTATTTTGTTTCTCTATCAAAGCCGAATCTACTGCGGATGCTAATGAGTGATAAGGCGCGATCCAAATTATATGATCTATCCGACCAATGCTTTCCAAACGTTCTTTAAGGGATCTGATACCAGCGGACGGTTTGACTTCCAACAAGGCATAATCTGAAAATCGTTGGCTAACTGTGGAAATTTGCCGGTCGGTTCCTCCTACAATCAGTGCCCGGGTTGCGGTTGGTTGTGAATCAGTCGTTGTTTCAGGTTTTACCTCTTCCCAAACGGCTGTCATCTGTTTTAAACCGGGTACATTAATGTTTTCCTGACTGGTTTGTATCTCACCTTCCAACACCCTGGAAGCAAAACCCTTGAATTTTATACATAAATCGCCCTGGTCATTGCAAATATCTATGTTGATTTTTGGTACTTTGGCACTTGGGGAGCTGCCTTCACTGTACTTGAGAAAGGCCCACATGGTTGATGAGCATTTGTTCCTGATTTCGGCTTCGCGAAGTGCGAAAGGTAATATCGGTTTCTGTGGGTTCGTAGTGCCGTTAACTCCTTGCATTAATCCGATAACGCCTTGTAAAGCTGCGTCCATCAAGGAAGGGTGTAAGGTAAAATTTGAGCTCTCTTTGGTTGCTGTCCCGGGTAGTTGGATTTTAACCAAAGCCTGGTCCTGCCCAACATAGATTTCTTGAATTCCCCTATGAGCAGGGCCGTATTCAATCCCCATGGAGTGATAGATTTCGTAAATCTGATCCGCATTAAGAACTGATTGGTTACAACTGTGCTTCCAGGTTTCAAGATCGACTGGAGCCTTGTCATTGACAGCAACGCACTGACCGGTTCCCTGGCAGTGAATGATGCTGTTGTCACCACCATCGGTTATCTCAAAAGTTACGATATTGTTGTCCGCAGGAGGAGACACTATAATGTGCGTTTCGATTGGATTGTCCGTGAGAATGATGGGCCTGATCCATGTGACTTCCTGCAACAACAGCGAAGTTGCAGTTGCATCTGACCTGTCAGTAGCCTGATTAATAGCTGTGAGTGCCATTTCCAGATAGGCAACTGCTGGTAATACTTTTTGGTTTTTTATGACATGGTCTTTTAGAAAAAATTCCTGGCCTGAGAATGTCGAGCTAAACCGTTGAGAGGTGAAATTTGAGATATTATGATGAACCAATGGGTGTAGCACAGAAGCTGCAGGTGCTTTGGGGAGAGCCTCGTGATCGCCGTCAAAATCAATTTCAGGGATCCAAAACCGCTCTCTTGCGAAGGGATATGTCGGCAAGCTTATCTTCTTGGGTCTGGTATCCTGGTAGAGCTTTGTCCAATCAATTGATAAACCTGTAACCCACAAATCGAGCAGTTTTTTATATTTTCTTTTTCCCAACCAGACATCGAGCACATTCTGCAGGTCTTCATCTGTTTCAAAGGCAGCAACGTGCTCCCGATTCTGATTTTCCTGACCCTGGAACATGTCTTTCGCCAGCTCGTTCCCCTGCAGGAAGATTTCGAGTTTCGTTTTGATGTCGTCAATAGAGATAACAATCATTGCCAGCCTTTCTTTCAAAGGCTCTCTACCTATCTGCAGCGTATAGGCCAGGTCTGCCAGCCTGTCATCGGTAATATCCTGTTCATCAATTGCCGTCCTCAACCTTTGTGCCTGTTGCTTCAGTTGCTCTTCCGTTGCAGCAGACAACAAAATGATGACGGAATGTTGGGTTGTGAAGGAGATGGAAGCGGTATTGTCCTCTTCAGGAATATATTCCTCGATCACAACATGGGCGTTTGCACCACCCGCTCCAAAAGAGGAAATGCCGGCAATTCTCGGAAATACCTGCGTTTGTCCATTGACACTGACCTGCGGGCGATTCCAGGGAGCCAAAGACCTTTGAACTGTAAAAGGACTGCTTTCAAAATCGATATTCGGATTTAAAACGTCACTGTGAATAGAAGGAACCAGTTGTTGATGCTTGATTTGCATTAGGACTTTGGTGACACCGGCAATTCCGGCAGCGCTTTCACAATGGCCGATGTTTGATTTGGCCGAACCGATAGCGCAATATTGGGTATCAGTAGTGTATTCTCCAAATGCCTTGGTAAGACCGGTAATCTCAATGGGATCACCCAGGGCGGTACCTGTACCATGAGCTTCAAGGTAGCTGATCGTCCGTGGATCAATATTACCGATTTTGAAGGCATGCCCGACCAAACTGGCTTGTGCATTGGGATTAGGGACGCTATAACCATTGGTTTTACCACCATGGTTAACTGCGGTTGCTTTAATAACCCCGTATATGTGGTCTCCATCGGTAACAGCTTCTGAAAGCGGCTTTAGCAATACTGCCCCAACCCCTTCTCCGGGAACATAACCGTCACCACCCCTGCCAAAACTTTCACATCTTCCATTGCTGGAGGCGAATTTACCCTGGGCCAGCATCAGGTACTTATTGGGGTGTAAAGTGAGGTTAACACCACCTGCAATGGCCATTCGACATTCGCCTTGCTTGATGGCCTGGCAGGCTAGATGGATGGTTGTCAGCGAGGATGAACACATGGTATCGACTGCCATGCTGGGACCGTGGAAATTACAAAAGTAAGAGACTCTGTTGGCAATGGAAGAAGGACTCCCGGAGAGTGCCAAGGGTCTGCCTTTTACTGCTTCCTGGGCTCCATATAATTGGTATTCTTCATACATCACACCAACATAGACTCCTATGTTGCCGTCCAATCCGAAGTTTTGGTATGAACCCAGGGTTTCCCTCGTATATCCGGCATCTTCAATGGTTTCATAAGCGCATTCCAGAAATATGCGTTCCTGCGGATCTAAAACCATGGCTTCCAATGGTGAAATGTTGAAAAACAGTGGATCGAATTTATCAGCACCATCCAGGAATCCACCCCATTTGCTATAGGTTTTTCCTGGTTTATGTTTATCTTCATCAAAGAAAAGATCGTGGTCCCAACGATTTTTGGGAACTTCAGTAATACAATCCCTGCCGTTTTTCAGATTTTCCCAGAACTCACTGACACTGCCGGCTTTTGGATATCGACCTGAAAGACCAATGATAGCAATGTTTAATCCCTGGGATGGCTGCTCTTTATCCGCCATCACACGAGTGCTGGAAAATCGCCGATGGTTTTTCCTTTTCCCGTTTTGAATGTCAAGAGTTGCAGTATTTTTCCGGTTGTGAGAGGCATGACCGAAAAGTGCCGGTGTTTCCTCTGTTCCCAGTAAGTTAACCAGTTTTTCCCGGTGAGATGTAACGAAGTAAGCGGTCAGTTCGTTGATGTTTTGATACTCAAAAAACAGTGTTTTTGAAAGAGGACCAAAAACCTGTTCCAGTTGCTCATTCAGTTTAACGACCATGACCGAATCGATTCCGTATTTTTCCATGGGCACTTCCGGCTGGATCTTGTCCACAGGTAATTTGATCACAGGTGAAAGAAGTTCCTTGAAATACTGAATGGACTTTTCATGAATCTGTGGTTTCACTGAAGCTGTCATTGCAGGGATTGAAGGCAACGGTTTTTCGGTTTCCTGAACAGCGGGTTTGTATCTTTGCACCTGATTGGTCAAGTGGCTTGACAGCTTGTTAAGTGATGAATGGCTAAGCAGGTCATCAATCGTAAATTCAACCTGATACTCGTCATTAACCAGCAAAAGGAAAGCATTGAGGTTCACAGGGTCCAATCCGAATTCTTCAAACTCAGTGTCAAAATCAACATCATTGAACTCCAGGTTGAATGTTTTAGAAACAGCTTGCTTCAGGAACCCATCTATATCTGCATCCCGGTTGACCAGCGTGTTTTCTTTGACGGACGGCAGGCTGACTATTGTCTCACTGGCCGTTGATGTGCTCGGAGAAGAATGATCCGGACCGTTGCGAAGTTGCGAGGAATCACCTGAAAATACCGTTACCTGCGATGTCCGACTGGAAAATGCTTGATAAAACGCGCGAATTCCCAGGTCACTTGGGAGAGCTACCATCCCGGAATTACGGGACACTGCCTGTTGATATTCCGTTTTTACCTGCATTCCTCCTTCTTGCCATAGCGGCCAGCAAATAGACAAAGTGTGCCCGTGTCGCTGATGTTTGTTTAATAACAGGTTGCGGTAATGTGCAAAGGCATCGAGGAACGAATTAGCGGCAGCGTAGTCAGACTGTCCGGGACTTCCTAAACCTGCTGCGATGGAAGAAAACAGAATAAAATGATCCAGTTTTAAATCCTTGGTTGCCTGATCCAGGTTGACGACGCCTGTGACTTTTGGAGCCAACACTTTTTCCAGGTCAGCTGCCTCCTTTTTCAGGATGAAACTATCCCGAAGAACTCCGGCGCTATGAATAATACCATCCAGGCCGCCAAATCTTTGGCTGATATCTTCAATCAGGTTCATCACTTCGTCTTGTTCGGCAACGTCTACCGAACGATACATCACATGGTTTTCATTTTCCTGTAATGAATAAACAAGGTCTTCTTTTTCATTATCCAATTGCGACCGTCCAATCAGAATAATGTTGCCGCTTCTGATTTTACGGGTGATTTCTCTGGCAAAAATCAATCCCAGTCCGCCAGCGCCACCGGTTATCAAATAGGTTCCATGGTTTTTCCAAACTGCTTCGAGCGGATTCTGATGAGCATCAGCATCATTCCAGCTTAACTCACAGCGTTTACCGTTCTGATAACGAACTCTCGAAGCAGAGGAGTGATAACTACTTTCCTTGATTTTGTTCAGAATACTATCCGGCATTTCGTTGGTATCCAGTGCGATGATCTGCCCATTAAGCTTGGGATGCTCCTGGCAAGCGGAGGATAACATTCCGCCCAATCCGAAAAACAGCTGAGATTCCTCTCTGTCAGGAATAATGACCTGGATTAAAACATTTTCCTTTGGCTTGCCTTTAATAATCCCCTGCAAAATTTCGAAGAGACGGGATGTATAGTCACCAAATCTCTCGCCAATGTTTATCTTTTCCGAATCCAGGCTAAACAATTGGCAGTCATTCATTTTTTGCTTGAGCTCTTGCGCCAGACTTTCACCAGCTTCACAAAGGAGCAAAAAATGTTGTGTGTGGCCGGGGGTTGCTTGCTGTATGTCGGCCGGTTGCTCATGCCAGGTTGGTTGGAGTAAAAGGAATTCAGGTGCTGAATGCGAAACAGAAGGTGTTGACAATGACCTGTTGTCCGCAATTCTGGATGAGAAACCTTTTATGCTCACGCAGATGTTTCCCGATTCGTCAATTAAATCAATATCAAGTTTTTGAATGTTACTGCCTTCCCGATTGTCATTGCTGTATCTGACATGGCTCCAAATGGAAGCGGGGCAACTGCTGAGGATGCTCAATTCCTGCAGAGCAAAGGGCAAAAGGGTAACAGAAGAAAAGTTGCGTTTCACTGATTCAGTGTCAATGACATCGAGAATCAGACCAACGGAAGCCTGAATCGCAGCATCCACCAGGCCTGGATGCAAAACAAACTGATCTTGGGTTTGAACAACAGAATCTGATAACGCCAGCTTGGCCAGTACTTGATTGTTGCCAACAGAGAGCTTTTCGATTCCCTGAAAACCAGGTCCATAGTTAAAACCAGTGGTTTTGAAATAGTTATAAATCTCAGCGGAGGAAAACGAAGTTTCGTTGCAGACGTTTTGCAGGCTTGGCAGATCGACATCATGAGCTTCCATCTCTTCAAATACAGCATATCCCTGGCTGTGGAGCTTCTGACCTTCTTCCGCAGAAAAACCGGGGGAGAAGATCTCAAATGAAATGCGTCCACTATTTTCAGGATAAAGACTGATGTTGATTTGAGCCGGTTCGTTTTGCACAATAAGGGGGCTTGCCCAGACGATATTAAGAAGCTTGATTCCAAAATGAGAATTATCAGCGGTTGGTTGCGAACGGGTCAAAGCTTCGCGAGCCATTTCAAGATAGGCCACTGCAGGCAGCACTTTTTGACCTTTTATCAGATGGTCTTTAAGAAAAAACTCTTGACCTGTCAGGATTGTCTTAAATTTTTGCTCATTAAAATCAGAGATGTTGTCTTGCAACAATGGATGCAAGTGATCCTTGATTAATAAAGGTTTTACAAGGGATGAGCTGGCATCACCGACTTGTAATGGTTGATATCGTTCCCTTGCAAAGGGATAGGTGGGCAGGCTGATCCGTTGTGGTTTGGATTGCGGGGACAACAGGTCCCAGTCGAATTGAAGGCCCTTTAACCAGGCTTCAGCCAGCTTGTGTAGTTTTCCCTTTTGAACCCATTTCTGAATTAACTCCTCTGCATCTTCGTCGTTTTCCAGAAATTTGCTATCACTACCATAGGAAGCATCTACATTTTGAAAGCAGCTTTCTATGCTTATTTCCCGGCGAATAAAAGCTTCCAGTTTTTGAACCAGATCTTCCATCCGGTCAACAATGAAAACGACTTTGCTTTCCATTGTTTCCCTCCCTACCTGCAATGTGTAGGAAAGATCGGCCAGGGAAAAATCAATCTGCTTTCCGGGATAACGGGTACTGTTGGCATTGCGGTTGAGATATCCCCGCAGGAATTCCAGCAGTCTTTCTGCATAATCATATAGTCGATCTTTGCTTTTGGCAGAAAGCGGGACCATATAGCTTTTGGAAGCGGTATCAGCGGCTTCTTGTGCATGATTTTGTTGTGTCGCATGGAATTGTTCAAAGATCGCATGTGTGTTGGTACCACCCAGACCAAACGAACTCAGTGCCGCCAAATGCGGGCTTTCTTGCCACTCAAGCTTGGAAGGTGTGTCGACAACAAAAAAAGGAGAGTTTTCAATATCAATTTCCGGATTGGGATTCTGGAAATTGATAGATGGTGGGATTTCCCCATGGTAAAGACTTAAGGCGATTTTAATACAGCCTGCCAATCCTGCGGCCGTATCCAGGTGACCAATATTGGTCTTAACTGAACCAATTCCACAGAACTGTTTTTTATCGGTGAATTTTTTATAGACATTGCCCAGGGCAGACAGTTCAATAGGATCTCCCAGCTTTGTGCCTGTTCCGTGGGCTTCGATGTAACTGATTTGTTCAGGATTAATAGCGTTCAGCTGCAGAACTTCCTCAATAACTGTCGCTTGGCCTTTCACGCTAGGAGCATAAAATCCAACTTTATCGGCGCCATCATTGTTGACGGCAATTCCTCTTATCAGGCTGTAGATACGATCTCCATCCTCAACGGCATTGATCGCATTTTTTAACAGGATGACTGCGACACCTTCGCCGGGGATCATACCATCAGCACTTTCATCAAATGCCTTACAGTGGCCGTCACTGGAAAAATTTAATCCGTCGCGATGAATGTAACCGAATCCATCAGTAGGTATGACAGAAGCGGCCCCTACCAGGGCATAGTCTGATTCACCGGATGTGATACTTTTAAAGGCGGAGCTCAGGCCTACCATTGAAGAGGAGCAATTTGAATGAACAAAAAAACTAGGCCCGGTTAAACCTAATTTATGCGAGATCATGGTGGGAATCGTACCGCCTTGTGATAGAATCCATCCAACATACTGGTTGGGATCATCCATAACTTGCTCTTGATGACCATTTAAATCATTCAGCAAGGTTTGGTAGAAGTTATTGCCGGCGGACATGAAGACGCCGGTTTTTGGAAACCTCTTGGGGACGTATCCGGCATCCTCAAAAGCATTCCAGGAATGCATGAGTAGCAAGCGGAATTGAGGGTCCATCAGACTGGCATCATTTGCAGAAATATTGAAAAAGCCGGGATCAAAATAGTCTTTTCCTTCAATTGGAGATTGAAGGGGGACATAGTTGGGATTTTTGATCACCTCTTCAGGTATTTGAGACGCCCGTAATTCATCTTCGGAGAAAAATCGAATCGATTCTTTTCCGTGGCACAGGTTTTCCCAGAATTTAAACTGATCAGAAGCTCCCGGAAACAGACAGGATATTCCAATGACTGCGACGCTGTTCTGATAATAGGCAGGGTAATCCGAATGTTCGACAAAGTCCGGTTTCTCTATAGGTTCTGCTGCGATAGGGTCAATAACCCGGTCATCAGCGCCGGTGCCCTGGGAGGGATTGTTGCTGACATCAAGTTTTATATCAGATATGTAGGAGGCCAGTTCTTTGATATTGCTATATTCGAACAAGGTCGCCATTTTAATGTCACAATCCAGGAATTTGTTGATCCTGTTGACTACGGTTACTGCCAGTATTGAATCACCTCCTACTTCAAAAAAGCCATCTTCCACCCCAATATCAGAGACATGAAGTACTTTTTTCCAGATATCCAGAATCTTTTTTTCTGTTTCCGACTGGGGAAGTGTTTTTTGACCCGGTTTTGAAAAAACGACGTCACGTTGCATTAACTCCTTGCGATTGGCTTTTCCGTTGGGGAGTAAAGGAATAGCATCAAGGCTTACGAAGTTGGCAGGTATCATATAACCGGGCAGCTTACCATTCAAGTAAGTGCGGAGCGTTCTTGATTCAATGTCTTTGCTTGTTTCACTTTTTTTAGGAACATAGTAGGCAATCAGTTGTTTTTGCTCTCCTCTCTCCTTGACCACAACTATGCAGTCATGAATGTCCGGGTGTGTGTTGAGCTGTTTTTCAATTTCTCCCAACTCAATACGGAACCCACGAACCTTAACCTGGTAATCGATGCGTCCCAGGTATTCAATATTGCCTTCTTTGGACCAGCGCACCAGATCCCCGGTTTTGTACATCTTGGTTCCAGGTTGAAACGGATTATCCACAAACTTTTCTGCAGTCAGCTCGGGGCGGTTCATGTATCCTCTTGCCAATCCTACACCGGCAATGCAAAGTTCCCCGGGAATTCCAATCGGAGAGGGAACCTGATGCTCGTTGATAATATGCAGTTGTGTGTTTGAAATGGGCTTCCCAATCGGAATGGCTGGAACTCCCGGATAACATTCCCAGTAACTGACTTCTATTGCTGCCTCTGTTGGACCATAGAGATTATGCATCTCCTGGTTTTTAAAGGTTTCGAAGAATAGTTCATTTTGCTTTACGGTAAGTGCTTCCCCACTGCAGAAAACCTTTTTAAGACTCGTGCATTTGTTTACATTTTCAAAGGATAAAAAAGCCTGCAGCATGGATGGCACAAAATGGATGTAGGTAATCTGTTCCTGTTGGACGATGTCCATGATGTAAGCGGGGTCTTTATGTTTTTCCGGTTGGGCCATGATAAGCCGTGCCCCGGCCATTAGCGTACAGTAGAACTCCCAACCACATACATCGAAACTGAAGGGCGTCTTTTGTAGTACCCTGTCAGCTTCCGACATGTTGTATTTTTTGATCATCCAGGTAAGTCGATTGGTTAAAGCACGATGTTCCAGCATCACTCCTTTTGGTTTTCCAGTACTTCCCGATGTGTACATTACATAAACCAAATTGGCGGATGTTACCTCGCGCTTTAGGGCTCCTGCGGATGATGCTTCTTTTTCGATTTGTTTCCAATCACCATCCAGACGAATCGTCGCGCATTTACCTTCGGTTAATCCAGCTATCGTATCCATCAGCTTGGATTGCGTAAGAAGAAACATAATATTGCTATCTTCTATCATGTATTCCAATCTTTCTGCCGGATAGTCAGGGTCCAACGGCACATACGCTCCTCCCGATTTCAGGACACCCAAAAGGGCAACCATCATTTCTATGGATCGTTCAACACAGATTCCGATCAATGCTTCCGGTTTTACCCCGTTTTGTTGAAGAAATATGGCGAGTTTGGTACTTCTTTCGTCCAGTTCCCGGTAAGTTAAGGATTTGTTTTCAAAGATCAATGCTATGTTATCCGGAGTTTTTCTTACCTGTTCTTCAAATAGTTCATGAACGCATTTCTCCCGGGGGTAATCTGTTTGAGTATCGTTCCATTCGGATAGTATTTTCTGCTCTTCCTCAACTGATAAAAAAGAAAATTCACCAAGCTTTAGTTGAGGTGCTTTAATCGCTTCCGTCACAAGCGTTACATAGTGCTCCATCATTCGTTCAATTCTTGCCAGGCTGAATAAATCCGGATCAAACTTTAGTTTCAGCAAAAATCCGTCCGTATCCCTTTCATAGACTTCCAGTTCAAATTCATACTCACCCTCCTGGTGGAGCCAATCGAGTAATTCCATGTTGAAGATATCATTAAATCTATCCCTGAATAGGTCTGAACCGGAGGCTTGAAAAAAGTTTTGATAGGCAAAAGTGACTTGGAAAACAGGCGCATTTGGATTGGCGCGGGGTATGTTGACTTCACGTACAATTGCTGGAAAAGGGTATTCAGCATTATCCAAACCATCTGCCAGAGTGAATTGCAATTCCTGGAGAAAATCAACGAAAGCCCGGGATCCAACCTCTTTGCTTCTAATGGGGATCATATTGATAAAATAACCAAGCGAAGAGCTGAAACGTTCCTGGGAGCGTCCCATGGTCGGCATTCCGACGATAATGTCCTGCTGGTAAGTATATCGATAGAGCAGGGTTTTAAATATGGCCAGGAATACCACTGATGGATTGACCTGGTGAGACTGGGAAAAGGATTTGATTTGCCGGCTTAATTCCAAAGTCAGCGATGTTTCATAGGTCCGGCCCTTGTAATCCCGGAACGGAGGGCGGGAATAATCACTTGGTAATTCAAGGGTTGGCAGTTCATTTGATAGTTGATGTTTCCAGTATGATTGGAATTGTTTCCCTTTATTGCTTGACAACAGGGATTGTTCCCATTCAACAAATTCATTGTAGTCCGCTATGTCGGTTAGTATCGGCTTTCTGTCCTGACTGTAATCCAGGTAAGCGTTTATCAGTGCTGTCAGGAGCGGTATAATGGAACTGCCGTCAAATATAATATGGTGGATTGTTATCAATAGAATCGTTTCGCTGTTCTCTGAGAAAAACAGGTTAATTCTTATTAAAGGGCCTTCTTCCAAAGAGAATGGCTTTTTGCTTATTTCTTTAAGATGGGAAATAAATTCAGTCTGTTCCAGGTTGGAAATGCTTTCCTGTTGCAATTGAATTGTGCCTGCCGGTTGAGTGGTTTGATAAGGGACGCCGTCATCTTCGCCAAATATCGTGGTTAGTATTGGGTATTGCTGGACCAAAAATTGACAAGCCAGCTGAAAAGCTTCAATGTCCAATTTTTGGGAAATCCGAAAGCACAGGGGAATATTATAAGCACTCATCTGGGGCGACATCTTGTACAAGGTCCATAATCCTTTCTGCCCTTCCGATAACGGTTTTTTTACCGGATTGTTTGTCAAGGCATGTAATTTTTCCCGCAATTCCTGTGTCGTGATTTTTCCTTCTTTGTATGCGTGTAAAATGTCATTTCTTGTCATCTCAGTTCATCTCCTGATATAAGTGTCGCCATTTCATTCGCGTTTATAATTCCGTTTTCGAACAATTCCAAAACTTCAATAACCTGGACATCCTTGTATTCGTTCAATTGTGGAGTCTCAGTATTCGAATCGGTAACGCCGGCTTTGTCTTCTTTTTGATAATTCCGACCGTTTAGCTTTTTATACATATGGTCTGATAAAGAACTGATACTATTATTTTCCAGCAAATCTCTTCTGGTAATCTCAACGTGATAATCGCTGTCAACGCAGCGCATCAACTTCATTCCCGCAATGGAATCCAAGCCGTATTCCAGCATTGACTTGTTTGGTTTGATTTTATCCTTGCCGAGGTTTAACTCTCTTAACAAAAAAGCCGCCAGGTATTCCTCGATCTGCTGCCTTGGCGAGGTCCAGGGTTGATGAGGAATAGCCCTCTTATCCAACATGTTTGAGGGGCTTGATTCAGATTTGGTTTCATTTTGAGATATAAAATACCGTTCCTTCGCAAATGGATAAGTAGGCAAAACAAGGGCTTGCCTTTTTTGGTTATTGTGGAGGAGTTCCCAGGGAATACGTCCACCCTGAGACCAGTATTCACCGATCTTAGACAAATTGTTTTCCCGAACCAGGGTTTTTACAGCCGCTTCAGCAGCTTTCCCGGAGATCAGGGTGTTGATCCCCGGGGGATTATCTTCCAGATTTCCCAGGAACAGGGGGATGGCACCATTCAACTCTTTTCCTTGCCGTTTAGCCTTTAAAAAGGTGTTCATCCCCTGCAGCAATTCCTGGTGTGACCGAACCACCATTGCGACCCGATGTTCCATTGCTTCCCGACCAAGCTGGAGTGTATAGGCCAAATCTGCGAGAAGCGAAGGATCCATGTTTTCAACAAAATCAAGCAGCTGCTGAGCAATCTGTTCCAGTTGATCTTGTGTTTTTGCGGAAAGCAGTATGATTTGAGGCTGGTTGTCCGGATTTGTCTTCAACAGATTGGTTTGTGGTGCAATATATTCTTCAATAATAAGATGTGCGTTTGCACCAAATGCCCCAAACGAGCTAATAGCTGCCCTTCGCGGAAATTCATGTGTTTTTCCGTCAATCGTGAGCATCGGTCGCTCCCAATCCTGAAACCGACGTTGCAGATAAAATGGTGTATTTTCAAAAGTCAGGTCGGGATTGAGCGGATCAGCTTTGATCGAGGGTACCAGCTGTTTGTTGCGTAATTGCATAACGACTTTGGTAAGCTGAGACATCCCTGAAGCCGCTTCTGCATGTCCGATATTGGATTTTACCGAGCCAATGGCACAAAATTGATTATCTGCAGTAAATTTTCGAAAGGCTTTTGTTAAGCCGGAGATCTCAATAAGATCTCCCATTGCGGAACCATTGGCCGCTGATTCAATATAGCTGATGGAACGCGGGTCAATGTGACACTTTCTAAAACTATCTTCGATCAACTGAGCCTGTGCGTCCGGATTCGGTACTGAAAAACCGTTGGTATGACCACCATGATTGGTGTTTGTAGATTTAATAACGGCGAAAATGTTGTCTTTATCCTGAAGTGCTTTTGCAAGCGGTTTTAATAAAACAGCCCCAATGCCTTCGGCGGGGAGATAGCCATCTCCGTCTCCAAAACTCCTGCTATCCGCATGACTGCCCATAATCTGAGCCATGCTTAATCCCAGGTATTTCTTGGGATGTATGGAAAGATTAACACCACCTGCCATTGCCAGCAGACAGTCACCTTTCATCAGGCTTTCACATGCCAGATGTATCGAGACCAGGGCAGAGGAACAAGCTGTATCTATCGCTATACTCGGTCCATGGAAATCAAAAAAATAAGAAATGCGGTTAGCAATCGAAGCGTAGGAGGAAACAGCAACAGCCGATTCCTGGATAATATCCGATTCAAAAGCGTGGTATTGTTGATACATGGCGCCCACGTAAACGCCTACTCTACCTTGATAAGATTTTTGGATGCTCTCCCTGGTATAACCTGAAGACTCGAAGAGGCTCCAGGCGGTTTCCAGAAAAAGGCGTTCTTTAGGATCGATCAATGTTGCTTCACGGGGCGAAATACCAAAAAACAAGGGATCAAATCGATCGACATCCTTCATGAACCCGCCCCATTTGTTATATGTCTTCCCTGGTAAGTTTCTGTCTTCATTGAAGTAAAGATCGTGGTTCCATCTTTCTCCAGGGACCTCTGAAATGCAGTCTTTGCCGGCTTTCAGGTTCTCCCAGAATTCCTCTATATTGTCAGCTTGCGGATAGCGTCCCGTAATTCCAATGATTGCGATGTCTGACCTGTTAGAGGTGATTGGTTTGCCTGTTTGAAATCTGGCCGGGGCAAATCGCGAGGGATGATGGGAATCACCGGATCTTTTATTTTTATGGGGTAGTGATCCGGCAGGTTCTGAATGGTTCTTTAGCTGTTGTGACAGCTTTTCCGGATGAGACGCCAGAAAGTATTCAGCCAAGGAGCCAATATTCCGATATTCAAACAGCAGAGTCTTTGGCAGAGGACCGAAGACTTGTTCCAGCCGGCTTGTTAGCTGTCTGCTCACAATTGAATTGATCCCATACTTTTCCAACGGTTCATCGGCTTGCAAACGATAGACTGGTAGGCCTATGACATCTGAAATGCGTTCTTTAAAATATTCTTCAACTTCGTCATTGTTTGAAGACTCATCCTGAAAATGATCGACATCACGGTCATTTGATTTCCGCAGGACTGACAAGGAAGATTGTGAAACGGGTTGTTCGGTTAAAAGGGCAGTCTCAGGGTTTGTTTCTGCAAAATTTTCAACATCAACCATTCCGAGAGACAAGCCTTTCATTATCTGGCAGAGTGATCCCTGGTGGTCATAAATATCGATGTCTATAGTTTGAGTATGCTCTTCTGCCGATGTGTCACTGACATTTCTCACGTGCGCCCACATTGTTTTCTGAGAGGGATTTCGAATGATCAGCTCGTCCAGCGAAAACGGCAAGAAAGGTTTTTGCATGGTGGCGTTGTCTTGGTCATTCATAATCGTTGACGATAAGCCGAGAAATGCCTGTAAGGCTGAATCCAACA
>JANQLH010000367.1 GCA_028280735.1 SAR324 cluster bacterium
GATTTTCTTGCCACAGGAAAGTATGATATCAAATCTGCGGACTTCAGGGAGTTCATAAAAAAGAGCAAATACTACAAGCTGTTTGGCGGCTTGGTTTTCAAAGCATGTAGAGAGATTGCTCCACGATTGAAGACATTGGCGGTAAATAACAAAATGGTTCTAAAAGTGCCACTCGAAATAGAACCGCTTCTGTTTTTGGAAAATATATTCAACTTGCCGTCCGGAGACGAGACCATTCAAATCCACTTAATCGCAGTACCGGTAAAATCTGAAAAAGAACTTGAACCTGCTTCCAAGGTTTTTTCAAAAAACCTGCTTCAATCCCTGAAACGAGGATCAGATCCCACACTTAAGGAATTAAACCGCGCAAATAGAATGCTAAGGGTTTACCAGGGTGTATTTACAGAATATTTAAGGTTTTTATCGATTTCAATTCTTGATCGTCAGATCAACAACAGTATTTTGAAAATTCGTCAAAAAAAGAATCAAACCCCCAACCATATCCGAAACCATTTTGAAAGCTTCGAAAAACTGTTTATCGGCACAGTCAAAAGCCAAAATTTAAACAAGTTAATCCAATACGATCCGACTAATAAATCAAAAGATGTCATCTACAATTTATCCGTTGCCCAGATTTTACAAGCAATAGTATTGTACAAATCCGCTACTCATAAACTCAGGGACTACAGGCTAACCATCGAGGAAATAAAGAGTCTTCTGGAAAATGTTAGTAAAACAAAAGATGATTATGAAAAACTAACCTATCTCAAGCAAATCAATAAATTCCAGGAGATGATTTCAACACCGATCGAAGATTTGAACGAAAATGTGTTAAACCTGATCACGACCCTGGCTAAGAAGATTCATAAAACCGTTGAGCAAAGCAGGGAAAATAAGGGCATTCTGGTTAGAATTTTCGAAAAATGGAAGAAGCAGGATCTTAATGCCGAAGATAAATTTTGGTTTTTCAAACCATTTCTCAAACCGGATGGACACGGTTACGAACAAAAGCTTTTTTTGGAAATTGCAAAATCACGTGAGGTTTTGTTAAACATCAAAAGGAGAAAATGCCTCGTTTTCTTCCCTGAAACCCTTCAGGAAGATCAGTTTGAACTAATGCTGGAAGTGGGTTCTTTTATTACTGAAAGAGATTTCGATACTACCCTTTTTGTAGAGATTACCGGAATGAACAAGAACCAAATCGAATCACTTTCAAAGGTGTTTTATCCAGGTAATTTTTTCCGACTGGACAGAGTCAAACCGGTAAAATAGCCGGGTTTGTCATGTTTCCAATCAAACCCCTCCAAGGCTTATTTTAGCTATCTCTGTTATTAATCAAGATTAACATATGAGTTAACAATGAAGCACTCCCATAATTTTGTTGAAGAGTATAAAGGCATGCTTGCTTTCGGTATGGACAGAAAATCCGATGAAGATACTGTGATTTGCTATTTGCAGAAATTTTCAGATGATGAACTGATTAAGGCTTTAATATCACGATTGAGTGATAAGGAACTGGAACAGATGTTCTTCATGGTAACGGATATTATGAAAAGACACTTTACAGAACCTGAATATCACAAACTGTTCTTAAAGGAGTGAGTTAAAGTTTAGGCCTCATATCAAACCATGGGAGAGCTTTTTCCAACTGGCCGGCTAATCTGAACAAGGTGGCTTCGTCCCCGAGTCTTCCAATAAATTGAACACCGCAGGGAAAGCCTTCGGGTGACCAATGAAGTGGTACACTCATGGCCGGCTGGCCGGTGAAGTTTGCAAGCTGTGTGAATGGCGTTCTCCGTAAGCTATCGATGGTAAGTTGGTCAATAAGCCCTGAGGACTTCATAAGCTTACCCAATTTAAGAGAATTAACCAGCTTCATGATTAATTCTTCATGCACTTTGGGTTTTAGTTCACCAATTCGAGCAGGCAACGATGCTGTTGTAGGGGTAAGATACATATCATATGTTTCATGAAAGGTTCCCATGATTCGAGAAGCTTTGCCCCATTCCCTCATGGCACTGACAAACTCTCCGGCAGTGTATGCATTTCCCAGAACCGCAAGTATCATGGTTTCCAGCTCCAGCTCCGATGAGTTCAATCGCCTTCCTATCAAACCGGGTATGGCTTTTAAATCTGCCGCCATCTCACCGCAGTACATCATTGTGTAACTTTTTGCGAGTGCAATCCCATCAAGGCCTGGTTTTGCCTCTTCAACATAGTGCCCAAGAGATTCCAAAAGTTTTGCCGTATTCTCAACCGCTTTGACACATTCTTTATCAACAGCCGTCTTAATTGGAGATTCGGTGCAAAACGCAATTCTCAGTTTCCCGGGGTCTTTGCCGGCTTCTTCGAGATACGGCCTTTTCGGATCAGTTATCAAATACGGTGCACCGAGGTCCGGTCCTTGAATGGCATCCAGCATGGCGGCGCTGTCTCTGACTGTTCTGGTGATAACATGTTCTGATACGGCACCTTGCCAAATTTCACCATAATCGGGCCCCGTTGGAACCCTTCCACGTGATGGTTTTAAACCAAATAAACCGCAGTAGGCGGCCGGAATTCGAATTGAGCCGCCTCCGTCACCTGCAGACGCAACAGGAACCATTCCCGCAGCGACTGCTGCAGCTGAGCCTCCGCTTGAGCCACCCGGTGTATACTCAGGATTCCACGGATTTCTGGCAGGTCCATGCAAATCAGGTTCTGTGACCCCCATCAATCCAAATTCGGGGCAATTGGTTTTTCCGATGATCAACGAACCTGTCTTCTTTATTCTTGTAACGAGTTCGCTGTCATGATCCGGAATGTAAAACTCAAAGACACGGCTGCCGCTGGTCATCGGTGCGCCGGCATAAGCGGCCAGCAGGTCTTTTAGCAACATTGGTACACCGGTAAATGTACCTTGTTCCAGCGGACCTTCGATCTGTTCGCTAACCTGGCTGTACATGAAGGTTACGACCGCATTCAAAAGAGGATTGTATGATTCAATTCGTTGAATTGCTGTATTGCATAGTTCCGAGGCTGAGATCTCTTTTCTTTTTACCAGTTCAGCCAAACCAATTGCGTCATACGATAAATATTCCTCAAAAACTGCCATTTAATTACTCGCCATTAATTCTAAAGCATTTGATGTTTTCTAATCACGCTGCTCTCAACAGTTCACAAGGAAATGCAAACCTCGGCCCTTATTACGGGTTCGCACACCTGCTGCAAACATGTGCAGAGTGTAACACGTTCGAATAATTTGATGGAACTGTTTTCGCTATTGGTTTTCTAAGCAATGTACAACTGGCGAAATTTCTACAGGCAGGAGGATCTTTTCCGATCAACATCCGGAAAAGATCGCAAAAACTCTTGATTGGGGTTTGATTAGAGAGATTTGTTGTGCTTCGCCAACTCATCCTTGCAGACTTGAACAATGTCCGAGAAGAGCTCAGCCTTCATCTTCTTGATCATTTCTTTATCCTTTACCAAAGTCTTGGCATACTCCAGAATCTCGGGAACCATCGAATCCAGGGTACAGATCTTTTGGATAATGTTGTCTTTAAGGCATTCTTCCGCTGTAAGCCGCTCTCCGGTTAGTTGCATCTGGTTCAATTTGCGAACCGGAATCGCTTTTAAAGCGATCGCATTCAAAAAAGGTGTAAACGGGATTTTAATGTCAATTTCCGGAAAGCAGAACCAGCCCCTGTCATCTCTCATGTATCTGTAGTCAAACGCACATGACATGATTGCACCACCTGCAAAAGCGTGACCGGTAATCGCTGCAAAAGTAATCATGGGATAGGTCAAAATCCTGTTAAAAAGACGATACATCTCAACAGCAAATTCTTCAAAAAAGCCGGGTCCATCTTTTTCCATGTTTTTTGCTATCCATTCCAAGTCAATACCATTTGACCAGATTTTTTCATGAGACGATTTGACAACCAAGACATTCAAGTTGTCGATTTGTTCCAGGTCATCCAATAATTTATGGAATTGCTCAAAAAACTCGTAATTAAACCTGTTCTCACCACTGTTCATCGTGACGATCGCCACGTTTTCATCTGTTGTATATGAAAAAAGTTCCATGCTCCTCCCTTATCATTGGGGTTGTTTGTGAATCCATTCCTTCTATGGAGTCTAAAAACCAAGATATTCTAATTCCGGCTTTAGTTTATCGTAAAAAAGCGCAATTATTATTTATCAAATACATAAATTATATTGATCAGCAACTTATCAAGAGAAATAAGTGAAAGGAATAGGTACAAGCTTTTTGTCCTTGTCCATACACACGAGATGCAATTCACAGGACACAGCCGGCTTTTTTCCTCCTTCACGCCAGGCTTCATGCTGCCAGATTATTCTGTATTTTCCGTCAATGCGGTAACTGGATCGAATATCCAGTACATCACCAAATTCTGCTCCTTCTGAATAGGTGATATCTGCCTTGTAAACAGCGAAACCTAATCCCTCCTTTTTCCATAAATCCACGAGAATTTGCTTTCCTATCACATGTTCCCTGGATCTCTCAAAATACTTTAAATAATTAGCATGATACACAACACCTGAATGGTCCGTGTCTTCATAATAGATTTGAACTGGTAAATGATAGACCTGTGAACTCATTAATTCCTCCTGATGATACTTCTAATCATAAGCGGAAGCTTGTTTCGTTTATAGCAATCGAATAATTATTATTCAAGATCGTACCAAAACAAAATATGTTCCAGGCGTACTCACAAAGAATGATTATCTTTTTTTTGTT
This sequence comes from SAR324 cluster bacterium, assembly GCA_028280735.1. Classification (GTDB taxonomy): domain Bacteria; phylum SAR324; class SAR324; order XYD2-FULL-50-16; family XYD2-FULL-50-16; genus JAHJTV01. Next base: position 4,745 of record JANQLH010000367.1, read on the forward strand.
GAAACCTGATCTGTTTTGAAGCTGAAAACTGCGATTACCTTCAACTAAAATCATCAAAATGTTAAAAATAATTAATTTGACTTAAAGTTTGGCAGGACTATACTGAAGTTGAATTCAGGCAAAGCATCAGCTTTAGACATGAGAAAATGGTCTGTAAATGTGAGAATTTAATATTTCTAGTCGTATGATGCGCCACGAATTCGAAAAAAAATCAGTAAATGCGTTTCATCTCTTTTTGGATGAGTAATCATCCTTGCTCTCCATGAAGTCGTAAAAGCAGTTCATTTGCTGCTAAAGCTCCAAAACGATACTGATTTGGGTTTAGCCAAGAAAATCCAAATCGTGTTTCAATCTTTCGACTTCACAAAAAGCCTCACTTGTGAGGACCTGCTTTCACGAGAGAGCAGGTCTCCTCCATCTTTCCGAACACTCAAGCACCTTTTCCCCGTCTCAATTTCGTGGTTTATCGGAATAACCGATTTGACTTGATAGCACCCCTCCCGAATGCTATGTCTGACACTCAAAGAAGAAGTCAGCATTGACCTGTCCTTAAAAAAGGAACCTTTTAAAAAGCAAGACAATTCAGGGAAGAGCACCATGAGCAACAAAATTGCATCAATTTGGAATCCGGCCGCCAAGGCAATAATAAATGCCGGCAAAATTCCCATAATTCTCAGCGATACCGTCATCGAGCTGCTTCAAACAATAATGACGGAAGAGCAAGCCCGGTTTGTCTCGGTATTTGATAAACCATCACTCAACCAGGAGCAACTCCTGGAGAGAACAGGCAAAGCTCAAGCGGACCTTGGCGCTATGCTGAAAAGTTTGATGTATGGCGGTATTGTGGTCGGAACCAAAAGCAGAACGACGGGTGTTCAAGTATACAGATTATTAGGTCCGTTTCCGGGTTTGTTCGAGTATACAAATCTCAAGGGAGAAACAAGCCCTAAACACCGTAAGTTAGCCCTGCTGTTTGACAAACTGCTCGACGAAATGAAGGCGTTTACCCAGGAACATTACGACCTTTATGTTACGGAGGCAAAAAAATTTCCTCCGGTAGTCAGGGTTGTGCCTGTTGAAGAGGAAATAGCTGTTGACTCTGCTGACAAAATATTGCCCCTGCAGGCAGTTTCCGAAATTGTGGATAAATTTGATGATATTGCACTTGCACACTGCTACTGTAGACATTCCCACGATCTGCTTGATAACCCCTGTCAAACCACCTCTGAGCGATTGAACTGCCTACTGCTGGGTAAAAGTGCAAGGTTTGCCACAGACTATGAATTTGCAAAAATGATTTCCAAGGAGCAGGCCAAACAAATTCTGGTAAAAGCGTCTGATGACGGTCTTGTGCATAAGGCTTTCCATATCCATTTGGATAAGGATCTTGATGAAGAAGCGATTTGCAATTGCTGCCAATGCTGCTGCGGTCCGTTTCAAATGTATTACCGGGGCGTCGCGCCCTACCATTGTCATGCGAACTACCTGGCTCTCGTAAATCTTGATGAATGTACCGCTTGCGAAACATGTATTTCCATTTGTCCAATCGAATCAATTTCCATGCAGGACAGCTCAGCCTTTATTGACGAAACAAGCTGCATTGGTTGTGGTGTATGTGTTCATCATTGCCCGGACCAGGTGATTCGATTGTTACAAACAGAAGAGCGGCAGGTTTTTCTTCCCCCAAAAAGAATCACAAAAACATGAAAGGAATATCCCATGAATATTCCCCAGCCGGTAACCAATCCGGGTTCAGCTATTCAAAAGTTCAGGTTTTGCCCTCAATGCGGGAGTGACAGGCTTTCCAACCCCCATGATAATCAATTGTCCTGCGTCCATTGTGGATTTATCTATTATCTCAACCCACCGGTTTCTGTTGTTGCTATTCTTAAAAATCAACAGAATGAAGTTCTACTGACAAAGCGGAAATTTGAGCCTGGTGAAGGTCTTTACGATTTTCCCGGCGGTTTTGTTGATGAAGGGGAAACACTGGAACAGGCCTTGAGGCGTGAAATCAAAGAGGAGTTAAACCTAAACATCGGGATTCCCGAATATTATAATTCCTTTGTCACTGCCTACCCGTTCAAAGGAATTATGTATTATCCGGTCGATACTGTTTTTATCTGTGAAGTTTCAGATTGGAAACCGTTAAAATTTCAGGATGATGTTGCAGATGTTTTGTTTAAACCACCCGCTTTGATCGAAGATAAGTGCCTGGCGTTTTCAAGCCATAAGCTTTTGGTACAATCCTTAAAATGCCGGCCGGAAGCCCATTAAAAACCTGAAATATTGCAGGTTTTTCATACGAGTATTAATTGTCCTTTGAATGTTGCCAGGTCTTGCATTCCGGAATGATCGAGACACATAGTGACACAATTTCTATAGATATTGACTTGACTTGTTTTGAGCATATGCCTAAAATTGTCCTGTGAATCAATTGTTTTGATATGATAGAATGAAAGGAAAACATCGATGCCTCTATTTGAATTTGAATGTGAAGAATGTAAAACCCAGAGCGAAATACTGGTAATAGGCTCAAATCCATCCTTGGAATGCAGGTCTTGTGGTAGTAAAAATCTAAAAAAAGTTCTTTCAGTTCCCTCTTCGCTATCCGGAGTGGCTAAACCAAGCATACCTCAAGGAGCACCTTGTGGTGCTTCATCACCAGGCGAAATGAATTGTCCGGGCCCAGGCAACTGTTGCGCTAAGGACATGACCTATTGATATGACTAGACCCAAATCTCCCAGGTCCATAAACGGCAATCCGAAAGTCAGCTGGTTCAAACCTGCCGGTGTGAGTTTACAATATTTAGAAGAAGTGGAGTTGACGCTTGATGAAGTAGAAGCCTTGCGGCTGGCAGATTTTGAAGGTCAGTACCAGGAACTGGTAGCGGAAAAAATGAAGG
>JANQLH010000380.1 GCA_028280735.1 SAR324 cluster bacterium
GGCCAATTATCGGTGATACCCTAATGGACGTCAGCCTTCTTTCCACATTGCTGGATTTTCAGTTTTCCTATAATCCCAGCGAACTTTCCGGGATTGTTGCTCCACAGATGGGGATTATTTTGGATAGTACAGGGGATGAACAGATTTTTGCCTTGAATCCGGCCACAGGCATTTCCGATCAATATATCAACCTGCCGGAGGGCAATTATCCTATCCAATTGAAGCTGTACGACGGATCTCTCCAAATTGGAAAGTCGGAGGATAATCCCGCTGGAGTTGAAATTAGCGGCGATGAGCATGTAATGATCAACATTATTCCTTTATATGGAGAAATGTTGATTGCCCTTTCTGCAGAAGGTAGTCAAGCCAGTTTTTCTTTTACCATTCCTTCTGAAGTTGTGGATGAAGTAGGAGGGGTGAGTAATCTTGAAGTGGTTTTTAAAACAAGCGGTCCCGGCAATCCTTTACAGGAAACGACCCTTCCTGAGCCCACTCCAGATGCCTCCGGTGATACTTATGTAACTAACGTGACCTTGAATGATTTTCAACACGGTGCTATCGATTTCTCTTTGGAGTTTATTGATCATGACAAATCGGAATTGGTAGCCTCATGCAATGTGTCATCAGCAATCCATTCCGATGTGAGAAACCTGGTTTGCGGCATTGAGCTGCGTAAGCGATCGATCATTACCGGGCACATTCTTGGTGTTGCCTCTGTTTATGTTCAGGATGCAGCCAGTTTTCATGCGGCTGGAGCTTCAATATATGAAGATGGTGAATTAGTGGGAATCACAGACAGTAATGGAAATCTAACCCTGCTTCTAAAAGCCGGTAGCCATACTCTCAGAGCAGAAAATGCCACGCATTTTGGGGAGGAGATAGTGGCTGTTTCAGCGCTGGGAGCATATAATCCAATAATCACCCTCGATCAGGTAATTTCAGGAACAATCGAGCAATTCACGTTGATAGGACAGGTTTTGGATGCGCCGGTTGCTTTCGGAGAGCTAACACTGGTTGACTACGCCGGCAAGGTGGAGATTGATGGTCCCGTAACCACCAATACCAGTGGTCAGTTTTCACTATTGACTGATCTGAGTGGAATTGATCCGGCTACTGTGTTAGCGCTCGAAGTAAAAGGTAGGCAGGCTGATCCTTTGAATCTGGTTCCGAATTGTAGCGGTGTCACTCCGGATACATATGTGGATATCAATAAAAACGGTTTGTTTGATACGACCACAGATGCTTGTCTTGGTATGAAAGCCGAGTTTGTATCAATTTTAGGGACAAAAGCCAATGTAGCTGATCTGGATCTGGACGCCAATGGTATTATCGACACGGCCAATCTGCCGGAATTGGTTGTCACTCATGTCACAACCGCAGAAGCTTTGATCTTGGATACTTACATAACCGATCCAAGCAACGATATCGAAGTCAGCGCATATAACGGTTCCATGAATACAGCCCTGACATTTGAAGAGCAGTTACAACAGCAGGTTGCTGCTATTGGAAGCTTGTTAAGGGCAATTAATCATCAAATGACTTTACCTTCCAACTTGTTGGCAGGATTGTTAGCGTACGGAACCAATGGGTTGATAGAACGCCTTATCGCCGGTACCTTTATAATGGATGCGGCTGACCTGGCTTTTCTTGAGTCGGTGATCGCAACAGATGATTCCGGGGCACTTGTGGATATCATGACCGTAGCAGCAGATCTGAGCGGGGTGGATTATACTATATCAAGCCCGACTCTTGACGGTACTGATCCAACGGAGGTCTCAACATTAAATGCTTTGTATGAGACTTTGTTGGATAATTTTGTGGCTAATCTGTTGAGTGACCCGTCAACCGATATTGCGATTCTTGAGGCAAATTTCATTGCCGATTTGCACCCCACTTTTATTCGAAACGGCGAGACTCGAAACCAGTTTGCAGCTCAGTTTATTGACATGGTTCGAAACGGAAACGAAGGCGATTTTATCATTAACGCGCACCACTCAGGAGCTTATCTGGCCCGGCATGCCAACGAAACCGGTGTGTTGTTTTACGATGAAATAAACGAGGTTTTCACCAATGTGAACACGGGCTATGAAGTCTATAGAAAAAGCGGAACATTCTTTGCGGAATTCTCAACAATCAGTTTCTCTTTCAAAATCGAAAATCCGGAAATGGGAATGGACGGATTTGTGATATATGATGGTGTGGAAATGAAAGAGATTGGGGACAGGGAAAAATTTGAAATCGATTTTGGAGCCCGTAATCAAGAAGGAAAACGGGAAATTGAACTGAATATTGAGGATGCATTCCACGGTCATCCGGAAACCCGCTTTAATATTGTTAGTGTACGAGTGGATGTTTCGGATGTTGACTTATATGCCTTATCTCCATCCGAGCTTATTGGCCCTGACGGCAGAGAGTATTCAATTAATTGTGATCTGCCTAAGGCCCAGGCCCAAATTGATGCAACCAGCGATTATCAATGTTTAAATCTTTTTGTTCTTTTTTTTGATGATCTTCACGAAGAACCCTATTGGGGAATTGGACGTGGTATAAGGCATGACCGCATATCCCATCAATTTAAGATCCCCGATGCCTGGTTTCCCGATCATAATACCGTGTTCACTGTAACGGTAGACTATGAAGATACCTTTAATGGGAATGCACCTGGTACTGAAGTTATAGAAAAAAGCTTCAGGTTGTTCCCTACCGATGAGTATTTGGCGAAACTCCTTTGGGAAAACGATCCCTACAGTCTGGTTGATGGTAACCATGATATTGGAGATGACACCGGATTGACTCTGAACTGGCGATTCAGGGAGTTCGCAGATTCAGCTGAATATGTGTTTCCCACCGATGCCCGAATCAGGGTTAATTTGTGGGATCCGATACATGACCAGGATATTGGTTGGTTTGAACGGGAAATGGGCGCTAACCAGCGCAGTATCACCATCAACGGAGATCTTTCCGGCTATGGTTTTTTGGAGTTAAGCATCGAATTGCTGCTTCCGGATGGTAGCGAGGCCGAATCGGAATATAATCTCGTCAAAAAAAGTGATGGTTTGTGGTACGCTTATCCTTTCGGAATGGTGCAGTTGAACGAAAGGTATCACACCAGAGATGATAAGCCAGGTGCGATGGTTACTACCTATGAAAACAGCACTATTCAGCTGAGGCCATCATTTGGAAAAATAGCAGACTCGGTCGACCTGACATTGTACGATTACACCCCAATGTGGTTTCCTCCTGCGCCATTTTCATTTGCTTTTAACGAATGGTATTTTTGGTATGGAGCTGATGCCAGTGGTGACTGGCTGCACTTTGAGGAAGTTTCGCCGGGGACACCGAGAGTTGAAATCTCCTACGATCCTTATTACCTTCCGGGTTCAACCGTGTCATCGTTTGAATTTTCCAAGCTATTTGATGCTACCGCTAATCACCAGGTACAGAATATCGATGTCAGTTTTGATGGTACCTACATTACAGTGACTTGGGATGAACCTGCTGAAACATCATTCCTCAATACTCAAAACAGTTCCCGTTATTGGGTAAACTTACATCAAAACTGGGGCTGGCTTGATCGTAAAGATTTCAGGGAAACGGAACCAAGAGTGTATCAGTCGCCGGCTATAACTATAACAGACCCCTCAACGGATGTATTTGAAATTTATATCAACGCAGCACACTATATCTGGTTGGTTCAGGGAGAATATAGTTTGGTCTGTAGTCTTGCACAAATCACTGCCGGGGAATGTCATCAATGATTTCCGGTTATAAACCTCATGTATAAACCTTACTGCCGGGGGTGAGATTTAAGGGTGGATCAGGCGAACCTGATCCACCTGACAATTAAAATTAATATTTCCGCAAAATCACCATCATCCGGAGTATTCTTTTCTTGTCCCTTGTTTTTTCACAGGATGTGCTACAGGAGTAACCAGGGGTGCTGCTGCTTTTTGTTGTTCCGGTTTTATCATCTGTTCAGGAGCCGGGGTTGGATTGAAAGGTGTTGCAGCCAACTTGAATTTATTCATCAAGCTTTGCAGAACTTCGGCTTGTGATGACAGTTCCTCGGATGCGGATGCGGATTCCTCGGAGATAGATGAATTGCGTTGTACGACATCGTTTACTTGTACCAAAGCGTTATTGACTTCGGAAACGCTATTGCTTTGTTCTTTTGAAGCGGAAGATATCTCACAGACAATATCATTTACATTGTTGATTGTTTCCACAAAGCTTTTTAGTGTATCTGCTGCAATATTGGCATTGTCTACACCGTTTTTCACATTGAGAATTGAAGTTTCAATCAGTTCTGTAGTGTTTTTTGCTGCTTCCGAGCTACGACCTGCAAGATTCCTAACTTCGTCGGCTACAACCGCAAATCCTTTTCCGTATTTCCCAGCCCTGGCTGCTTCAATTGAGGCATTAAGGGCTAAGAGGTTTGTTTGAAAAGCGATTTCGTCGATTACACTGATCACTTTTGATACGTTGCTGCTGGTTTCACTGATTGCGTTCATGGCTTCCAACATGGCGCTCATTTGGGCATTTCCCGTGTTTAGGTCCGAAACTGCCTGATTGGATAAGGTCTGTGCTCGGGAAGCGTTATTGTTGTTGGTTTTAGCGCGCGTGCCGATTTCATTCATAGCTGAAGAGATTTGCTCCAGGCTGGCAGCTTGTTCGGTTGAGCCGCTGGCCAGATTCTGAGCTGCGGCCGAAATCTCGTTAGAGCCTCTATTTATCTGATTGCCGGATAGTATCACTTGTGATAACGAATCTCCCAAAAGCTTCAATGCATTGTTCACACTGGATTTTAATTGTCTCAGTTCACCATCGACACTTGCCTCGATTTCTTTGGAAAGATCCCCACTGGAAACACCGGACATAACATCGTTTGTTTCAGTTAGTATCTTTCTTAGTTCTGCAGCGGCTTTTTCCGATTGATCTTTTTCTTTGGCAAAAAGCTTTAGGTTTCCGGTGGAACTCCATTCATAAACCCCGGCAATAACCGCTATAACGAAAGTCGCGACTGATACGTTCACAAAGGCTGTGTCAGTGGTAGGTTCGGTGAATTCGATGCCCATTTCAACTGCCACTTTCATCGACGCGAGGATAGCAAGGCAGATAAAACTCCAAAGTGCACCGTTTTTCAGATTGGTCATGATAAACGAAATAATAACGACCAGGGTAAAGTTCATTGCATAGTTGGCCACTACACCTCCCCTGGCAATCGTGACCGTAGTGAGCAGTAAGACAAAGATGAATAGAAAACAGTTCCCTGCAATCAGCTGCGATCTTGTGTACTTTAAAAGAAAAGCACAACCAATCATCAAGATAGAAGACAGAATTGCTGCCGCTGCCAGTGTGGGGTTTCCGATAATAATTCCCCGGACAGCGTTTGGTAACAAGATTAAGCTGATGACAAACATTACAAAAACAGTAATTCTTGCCCGACCTTTAATCACAATATTGATTTTCAGATTGTCCGGGATAAACCAGTCAACAACATGTATAATGCTCATAATTAATTTCCAAGTATTTGATAATATTTGCCATACAGCTATTGAGCTCCAATTTGCCGATTGTATGTGCTTTTCATATATACCGGTAGACTTTTCAGAAAGCTCCTCCTAAATGCTATTTTACAAATCCCTGCAGAAATGAAGGTTGAATGATGGTAATCTAAACTGCTTTGATTTGTTCAAATTATGTCATAGTGAACCGGGCAAATTCAAGATTTATCCATGTATGATATCCCAAATGGAATGAAACTTGGAGGTATGTAAACAACTATTTACAATTAAGATCATTTAATTGTATCAAGGAAACCGTTTGACAGCCAACTGCCTGCCGATTAACGTAGCCGAATCAACTTGTTGACCAGTGTGAAAAAAGAATAAGAGGTGCTAGTGCAGATTGCATTGGTCTATGATCCTTGAATGATCCAGATATAAAAAGAATATAGGAGTACTAATGAACATGAGTTCAAAAGAATACCTGGATAACATGTTTAGTCTTAAGGGAAAAACCGCCATTATTTCCGGAGGTGCCGGAGTAATAGGGACCGTGATGTCCAAAGCATTGTTGCAGGCCGGGGCCAAGGTTGTGATATGGAGTCGTTCCGAGCAATCCGTTTCAGAAGCTGTACAAAAAATCATTGATGATACGGGTATGACGCATCAATTGAAGGGGATGCAAATTGATGCCGGTGAAGAAAATGCTGTACAACAAGGATTGGCTGAGCTGGAATCGGAATTTGGATCACCGGATATTCTTGTTAATGCAGTAGGCGGTAATATTGGAAAAACCGACTTCATAGATACCGATATTGACACCTTTAAAAAGGTGCTTGAGATGAACCTGGTAGCCGGTCTGGTGGTGCCAACCAAGATTCTTGCTTCCCACTGGATCAAAAACGGAATTAAGGGGACGATTATAAATTTAACATCCATGACATCCTATCTGCCGCTTTCCGGTGTTTGGGGATATGACGCGGCCAAAGCAGGAGTCTTGAATTTAACCCAGGCTACAGCCAAAGAGTTTGCAGCACATGGTATTCGAGTGAATGCCATTGCACCCGGATTTTTCCTTGGGAAACAAAACCGGGCGATTCTGGTAAACCAGGAAACCGGTGAATATACGGATCGTGGCAATCAGGTAATTGCAAGAACACCCTATGGCCGTTTCGGAGATCCCGAAGAGTTGGCAGGTGCCACATTGTTTCTTGCCAGCAACAAAGCTTCCGGATTTGTAACAGGAGTCTCTATCCCGGTTGACGGTGGATTTTTAATAGACAACATTTGATTGCATTTTGGATTTCAGATTTTCCGTAAAGTGAAAGCTGCACTTTTAGATATTAATATAGTGTCTGAACAAAAAACGGTTTAAACCATACCAATAAACGTTTTAAAAATCGCTGTGACCTCTGTGTCACTAAGGTTAAATAAAAAAGAAAATGATTTATTACGAACAAGGCGGAAAGAATGCTGAGCTTAGTGATGCCGATATCAAGTCCGGATTGGAAAGGTTGCTGGAAAAATTGGGGCAACGAAAAAAAATCCTGGTTATCCCTCCGGATGCCACACGATCTCATTCCAAAGCCGGAGAAATTGTGCAAATGCTTTGGGAAAGCTGCGGTGATGCTCTCTCAGATATTCTTCCGGCATTGGGAACACATGACCCGATGACTGCTGAAGAAATCGATCGCATGTTTGGTGACGTTCCTAAAGAACTTTTCAGGAATCATGATTGGAGAAACGAGGTTCGCACCATCGGTCATATTGATTCGTCAGTAATAAAAGAAGTTTCCGAAGGTAAACTGGAGTTTGAATGGCCCGCCCAGGTTAACCGAATGTTAGTGGAAGGAAATCATGATTTGATTCTATCGGTAGGGCAAGTCGTACCCCATGAAGTCGTGGGTATGGCCAATCATCATAAAAACATTTTGATTGGAACGGGCGGGGCTGAAACCATCAATCTTAGCCACTATTTGGGTGCTGTTTACGGAATGGAAAGGATGATGGGGCAGGTCGACACACCGGTAAGGAAGATTCTCAACCTGGCTTTTGATCAGTTTCTCTCCCACCTGCCCATCGTTTATGTATTAACTGTGATCGGGCCGGACGCAAATTCCGGTGACCTGGTACCACGGGGGTTGTTTATCGGGGATGATAACTCTGTTTTTGATAAAGCAGCTCAATTATCGCTCAACGTTAATTTCACAATGCTTGATGACCCCCTGGACAAAGTCATTGTCTACTTGCCTCCGGATGAGTTTAAAACTACCTGGTTAGGTAACAAGAGTATCTACCGAACCAGAATGGCGATAGCCG
>JANQLH010000412.1 GCA_028280735.1 SAR324 cluster bacterium
CTGCCGCAAGACCGACATGATGATTATGAATAAAATCAATACCATAAGTTTAAGCGGTATGGATCAGGACGATGTGGAAGGGGAAGAACTGACCGATGACGAAGAGACGGATACCCTGGAAATAAAATTGGTCAACGACAAAGGAGAGCCTGTTGCCAATGAGGAATACAAAGTCAAACTATTGGATGGAAGTGAAAGATCCGGACAGCTGGACGACAATGGAGAAGCCGTTGAAGAGGATATTCCGGTCAGGGGGTACAAGGTGGTTTTTCCAAACCTGGAGGAGGAAGAATACTGGAAAAAGGAAATCGACTAAAAAAATAACAGATGAATGTTCAGCCACGCGCATGGCGCCCATTATAAACAGGAGTAACCATGTCTACCGGACTTATTTTCAGGGCAAAAACCGGGGAAAAAACAAAGATATATATTTCACCGTCAAAAATCCTGATCGATTCACATATGCACATACAAAGCAGTCATTGCACCCCGTTGCCCCTGCTTTGGGCACAAAACGTATATTTTATTATGGATGAACCCATGTCCAGACAGGAGATCCAGGACAACATTACCATTAAAAAACGCAGTATTATTCCCAAACTGGTCATGCCGGGAGCCGTCAAGGCGGCAAAAATATCTTATGAGCCTACTTATTTAATAGGTGGAAAAGTTGTCAGTTTGGCATCTCAAGTAACCGCGGACGCCAGAACCTTTGGGCGAGTTGCTGCCCTGCCGTTAGTTGTGATGCCCATGGACATGGAATATGCCCATCTGGCAGGATACCAAGGGATTCCCATTTACACGATCGATAAAGACGATAACTATAAGTGGATGAAACGGGAATGGTTTGATGAAGGGGATTTGAAAAAACTGGGGCCAGGCAAGACGGTCACCGGTATAAAGAAAAAATATCAACCCGCCTTTGGGATTACTAAACTGGGCTCACTGAGATTTGAACTGGATAAAAACTTTCATCTACATTCTTATGTCAACGCCTACGAAGTGACGAGCTATGAGGATATTCCCAGCGAAAACAGCGAGGTCTACCATGATTGGGAAAAGCAACTTAACCAGACCGAAATGGCCGTTGTACGGCATCCCTGGAAGCTGCTGCCTATGTATCACTATGAACCCCGGCGATACACGCCCCAGGCTGTAACAATAGCCAAACAGCGACCAACTAAAAAGCAAAACAGCCCTTCCAACTGGATTCGTCAATTGGCAAACTGGAAAGATCCATTTCAGCAACTTGCAACCGCATCAAACAAGGGGCTCTACCTGGGATTCAAAATGTACTGTTCCCTGGGGTATCAACCAAAGGACCCCGAGATCGGTTTTTTAAACGACCTGGGATTTTACCGGGAATGCGCGGGAAAGAAGATACCCATTCTTGTGCATAACACCCCCGGAGGAATGACAACCCATGAACTGGAGTTTTATGCCTATCACATGGGACATCCGGGTACTGGAGACGTGAAAAAACCGGAACGCAAAGCGGCCGACTTCTTTTTTGAAAATTATGTACACCCGGATGCCTGGGACAAGGTATTATCCCAGGTTCCCGATCTTAGTTTGTGCCTGGCCCATTTTGGTGGCACCGAAATGTGGAAGCTCCATAAAAAAACCTCCCTGTTTAATACAGCCAAAGCATGGGAAAAAAACTGGATCGAGCGCATCATTGCCATGACGGGAAAATACCCGAATCTTTATACCGACGTCTCCTACCTTTTTGCAGGCAAACTTGATAAAAAAGCGGCAGACGCCTTTCAAGATCCACCGCAAGGCGCTTCCGCCCAACTTGGAGCCATGGATGCCTTGCAAGGCGGCACCATGGGGAAGTTCATGAGAGAACTGGTAGCCAATCCACATCTCAGGGATAAAGTGCTGTTCGGCACTGACTGGTTTTTATCGGAAATGGATGAAATCGGAATCGCCGGTTACTGTCGTCAGGTCAAAGTTCTCTGCGACAACCTCAGTGATCAGGTGGGGGAGGATACCTGGGAAAAATTCACGGTAATAAATCCCCTTAAGTTTTACGGATTGGATAACGAACAAAAGCTGGCAAACATGAAAGATGCCATGCATAGCAGGCTAGCTGCTCACTTTGAAGAGTTGAGTGATCAAGAAGCTTCTCTTTCACAAAAAAAACTGGCAATTGAGATCGATATAGGCTTTGACACCCTTAAGAAGATCATCAACAGAACCATGAGAATGGCTGCAAAAAGAGAAACATCATGAAAAACAGTGCACAGAGAAGACCAGGGATAATCGCAAGTATTACAATAGCTTGTCAATTGATCTGCGTGATTTTAATTGTCGTTATCTTACACCCAAACCCCGCCTATGGAGGAGAAAAGCATATGAGACCCGTTTATTCACTGGAAGGTTTAAAACTGGATGTCATCCCTAAAACGGAATATCGAGTTAAGGAAGACGAGTATATCCATGGTGTTTTTCCGGTCCTGTTCGATAATGCCATTGGCACCAATAAAATCGGTAATGCCCTATCAATTATAAAGTTCGAAGAGAAATGGTACACACTCGTTCGTGATGGTCTCAGCACCCAGGTGCTCAAAAAGGATTTCTCGGATTTCATCAGAGGTTCCTGCAAGTTCCGCTCGGCCCCTTCCCCCAATTTCATCACCTGGGTACAGACTCGTCGTTTTTTTATCTACGACCTGAAGGAAAAGACCCACCGCTATCACAGCATTCGATCTCATCAAGGTGGTTGGGATTATATTCTAGATTATTCCGCTATCGATGAGCAAAGAAAGCAATTTGTCTTTTATATAGAAAACTATGGAGCTGGCAACTTTTTGAAGATTTACAATTTCAGCACTGACCCCCCTGGAGAATCTTCATTGTTTGATATGCGTCCAGGCAAGAGAATGAAAAATATGCTTGAAGCCAGGGATGGAAAAATATTTCTGTATAATAACGACGAAAAAAAACTGGAAGCCATCGACACTCAATTCAGGGCCGATACCCACCCCATTATAAGCCTCTACAACGGATTAAAAGATATCAGCTCTGCATTTAATCCAATAAAGTTCCATCCCACCTTGCCTATAGCTTTAGTTTCGGGTGAAACAAAGCTGTACCTGGCCAAGTGGGGGTCGGCAGGTCATGATCTGATCCCGCTCATTTATTTCCCACGGTATGCACGCTACTACAATTTTTCTCCTGACGGCAATTACGCAGTTATTCAGCTAGCCAAAAACGATGTTGAGGATAATCCTAAAGAACCCCAGTACGCCTACGTGTTTCGGATCAACCCCGGGCTGGACTATATTCTGGATGATCCCGTCGAACTCCAAAGCCATACCATGCAATATGCCAACTACCTCTGGACGGTCAACCCCGCCAGTTTCGTCAAAGTCTCCTACGAAAACATCTTCCGCTGGGTAATCGATGAACCCGAAGAGTCCGAATAGATTGATGATAAAAGAGCAACATCAATAGTAGTAGGGGACGTAGTTGAAATGTTGACATTTGACTTTTTGATAGCTTTATCCTCTTTGTTTTTTGATACATTCAAATTGCGTATTAAAGCCCTATGATTGGTAAATCCCGTCTTCATGTTCCAGATAACCTGCTCTATGTGATGGCAAGAGGAATCCAGAGGCAACCTGACCGGAGGGATTCTTTTAAGAAAGGCAGGAGCTTGGAAAAGATTTACAACACCCGGACAAAAAGGAGAATGCACCTTGAGTGATACACGAAATCCGGGAGCGGGCATTACGTCGAAGAAGAGCTGAAAGATACCGTACCATCTTACCAAAAACTTGTATCAACAAAAAAAACCTAATTCATTGAATCAACTCACGATTGACCTTTGGAACCTTTTTTAAATTGTCACCAACTGTTGTGAATAGCTCGGCACGCAACCCTACCTAAAACGGGCCAAATCCATACTCTAAGGTATGGCTGTTCGTATCCTGAGGCCCGAAGAAATCATTGTAACCCTCCACCATACTATTGGTAAGTCTTCCGTCAGCAAGCTGTTAACTGGCTTTTAACTTTACGATATCTACACTGCTTTCAAAAAACATGACACCTTAACACAAATGTCAACATTTCAACTACGTCCCCTAAAAAAGATTCATTATCGGTGTAGCGGTCGGTGAAAACGGTGTTAAGGCTATAGAAAAATCTTTACGTAATAGATGCTATTAACTAATATGTTCAAATACCTTCTACATGCGGCTTAACAGGCAAAGGGCGATCGTGCTTTGATTCAAAAAAAACCAATTTTGATCAAATCACAGCTTTTACCGGACACTTTTGAATGTACTTTAGACTGGGTGATAGAACACAATCTGGATGTTCCTGTTTTTGACAGGCGCTATAAGAAAAATAATATTGGCGCTGCAGCTTATGACGCAAAGATTTTGTGTTAAGTGATATTGCCGACCTGTTCCGGGGGAACTACTTTTCATTGGGACATTGATAAACCCTGTGAAGAAAGCATCGTTGTCATGGTTTTACCGATTCAAAATCGAGCGATCAACCCCGGAGCTATAATCGGATAAATCGTTCAAGTCAAAAAACCTTAATCATGCCATCAAAACCGGGTCTGTAGTTAAATCTGCCAAATGTGTTTTCAAAAGCCTCATTAGCTGATCAAAAAGATTTTATGTAATTTTAACGAAAAATAACCGGATGAAGATTTCAAGATACTCAATAGAACACGAAGATGATGTTATAGCGGCAATTGGCGGAGACCCGGATTGGGAGTTTCTTGTTAGCAACGACAAGAAGGACCTTTATAAAGCATCCCTTTTAAAAGGTGTCTCTTATGTGTGTTACAGCGACAATGAGTTCTGCGGATATGTAAGAGCAATATTGGACGAAGGGTATTCCGTTTACATCAGCGAACTGTACTTGCTACCGAAATGGAGGAACCAAAAAGGCGGTCAATTGTTGATTGAACGAGTAGCCAAAGATCATCCAAAGCTGACAATTTACGCGTTATCGGATGAAGATGCTTATTATCTAAAGAAAGGTTATCAGAAAATCGGCTCGGTATTTGAAATCTAATTCAAGGAATGGAGGTCAGGCTTGCATCTTAGGATTTTCGTGATAGGACGATGATCTTGAACGACATTCCGACATCCCTATCCACTGTCGGTCCCTACACTCCCGAGTTCCCAACTCCCCAAAGATCAGGCTGGTCTTTTATTAAAAGCTGCCGAATGCATCCACCGAAGCTTACACGACGATGAGCTTGGGAGCAGCCTGGCGATGCCTGCGTTAAACACTATGTACAATGTACGATGAACAGTTCGGTACCCATTGAAATCTCGAAGCAGGTGGCACAGGCTTGCGATGTTATCGACCGTCACCTGGCACCAAAACTTCTGGCAATACATTTGTATGGTTCAGCGCTTGATGGCGGCCTGAAGCCTTATAGCGACATTGATTTACTCGTTACCGTAGATAGTCCGCTCGATGAAACTGTACGGCAGGACCTTTCGCTTGCTTTACTGGAGATTTCGGCTCCACCCGGCAAAAGCGAAGTTTTACGAGCTTTGGAAGTCACTGTTATAGTTCTCCCCGAGGTCATACCCTGGCGTTATCCGGTCCGACGAGAAATGCAGTTTGGAGAATGGCTAAGAAAAGATATTCTTGTCGGTATCGTCGAACCCGCTGTTCCGGATGCAGATCTGGCAATCCTGTTGACCCAGGCAAGACAAAACAGTCTCCCTCTGCTGGGGCCAGAGGCTGTGGGGTTTTTCGATCTGGTTCCGAAAGGCGATTTTTTCAGGGCACTCAAAGAGGTTCTGAAACAGTGGGAGTCTCCCCCGGACTGGGCAAATGATGAACGGAATGTATTACTGACTTTTGCTCGAATTTGGTATAGCGTGGTAACTGGTAACATTGTTCCAAAGGATGTTGCGGCCGATTGGTCAATAGAACGGTTACCCGGTGAACATCGGTCAATACTATTTGAGGCCCGACAGGCCTATCTTGGGAACGGTAAAGACTATCTTTTCTTGGATCCGGACCGGACTGCAGATAGTATTCTTTTTATGAGATCCAAAATCGTTGACTTGCTTAGCTTGAATTAGTGTCTGAACCAGAGTTAGTTTAAAGCATACCATCAAGGCTTTTGATTCATGGCGAATAGTAACACGTTGCGGAAACGGAAATGAAATATAAAATCGCATATACTGCGTTAAGCTTTACCAGGTTCTAATCGGTGTCATTTCAATATCTGAAAACCAAACTGGATATACCGACAATCCGGAAAAACAACTTGCCTCGCCCCAAACTGATAAATCTGATGGGTGACGGCGCCTTCAACCAGACTATTCTGGTTTCGGCACCTGCGGGATATGGCAAAACGTCGACAATAGTTGAATGGACCAGGACCCGTAAAGATCATTTTGCCTGGATTACCCTGGATGAGACAGATAATGATCCAATGCGCTTTTATGGCTACATCAAGGAAGCGCTGAAAACGTTTAATCCGGCATTATCGAAAACCGAAGATTATCTATCCTCCTATCCGCTAGTCCCACTATCCACCTCGTTGACGATTCTACTCAATGCGATGGCTGAATTTGGTGAACCCCTGTTTATTGTATTGGATGATTATCATACTATTTCCAGCCTGGAAGTTCACGATATCACTAAGTTTTTGATTCAACACGCCGCCATCGGTATCAATATCATTATATCGACACGTCAAGACCCGCCGTTGCCGCTTGATCGATGGCGTGTTAGCGGCAGTCTGTTGGAAATCCGTCAATCGGATCTGAGTTTTTCCAGGGAAGATGTTGCGGTTTTGCTGAATCGAATGATGCGATTGAATTTATCTGACAAGGATATCGCAACCTTGAGCGATAAAACGGAGGGTTGGATTGCAGGACTTCATATAGCAGCACTGTTTCTTGCTAAACAGGAAGACAGGGCAGCAGCTATTTCCGGATTTTCGGGTAATCACATACATATTATGAACTACCTGGTAACTGAGGTTCTTGCTGAACTGCCGGATAACCTGCGTCATTTTCTTTTGGAAAGCTCAATCCTGGATGATCTATCCGCAGAGCAATGCAATTTCATTACGCAAAGGTCGGACAGCCGTCAATTATTGGAACAGCTCTATCTTGAAAACCAGTTCATTGTGCGTTTGGATTACCGGCATCAGCGGTATCGTTTTCACCAACTATTCAGAGATGTACTTCGGAATGTATTGGAACAGCAATTTCCGGAAAAACTATCGGAGCTTTATCTCAGGGCCAGTGGTTGGTTTGAGGAGAACAACCAGTTGGAAGAAGCAATTAAATTGGCGTTCAAGGGGAAAAGCCTGGAAAAAGCAGTGATCTTGATTGAAAAATACGCTCCCAATGCGCTGGAAAAAGGAGAGAGGGCAACTGTCCGGGAATGGATGGAGCGTCTTCCCGAGGAAGTGATCTGGAAGCGCACCATTTTAAATCTTATGCTTGCCTGGTCGGTGATGAACGACAGGACTGCGGCAGCTGATGCAATTTTTAAAAAACGTGTCAAAAGAGCAGAAGAGATAGAGGCCTCGTCCCAAAAGAACGGTAACGAGCATTGTACTCCCGGCAACGTTTTGACAGAAAACCTTTCTGATACGATAACCCTGATCAAGGCTATTTACGCATTTGAAAACGGAGAACCATCCAAGCTTTTTCTTCCCGCCTTGCAAAGAATGTTGAATGACTCCGAAGATAAACTGCGCAGTGCCATGGTCTTTTTAATGGCCCATATTCAGATTAGAACCATGGATCTGGACATGGCCCTGGAATCACTCGATGATGCAATTTCACTGGCTCAATCAATAAATTATATCTATTTGGCAACCTATTGCACGTATTTAAAGGCCTGGGTGCTGTTGCAAACCGGCAAGCCTCATCAGGCTGTCGAGGTATGTGAAGAAGGTTTGAAAACCCTGGTGCTTTCAAAAAAACAAACAAAATATACGCTGCCGATAACCGCCTGTCTAAAAATCATGATTGCTGCCGTATATTACGAGTGGAACCGCCTGGAAGAAGCTGAGAGCTTGCTGGATTCAGCCCTTGTGCCACTGAAGGAAACCAAGGAAATAGGAATCATTATTTTCGGCATTATCAAACAGGTTCTTGTTAAAATTGCCTTAGGAAAAGAAAAGAACTCCATTAAATCATACATTACCAGTCTGTTCATGATGGATCGCTATCATAAGATCACAGCGGAACTGGCAGATACTATGCAGACAGGACTCTTCTCCCGGGTCGTTAATGTTTCGCAAGATACCGGAGTGGATGCTCTGTCTGGTATAAATCTCGATTTCTCCTTCCGTTTTTTCAAAGTCGAAATGCGCTATTACCAGAATTATGACTGGATGTTACTGAGGGACTTGAATAAAATTCGACTGTTTTCCGATCCATTCATTCAGGCTAAGGATAAACCTGATGATGCGGTCGTTACAAAGCTAGCAACGTTTTTGTCAACGCATGTTAAGGGTTGCAGGCATTGGGGGTTGGTGAGGCTGGAAGTAGAGGTGTTGATTACACTATCGGTGATTTACCGGCTTCAAGATGATCATGCGAACTGCATCAAAACACTGGGAAGGGCATTGGAACTAGCGACTCCCGGGGAGTATATCCGCGTGTTTTTGAACCGGATTAAGGGGATTGCCCAGCCCTTAAAAGAAATCAGAGCGGCAGGAAGGCACATCGAATTTATCGGTAAGATTCTGGCTGAATCCGGAATTGAGGGAGCCACAACTAACCTGCCTGTCCATGAGCATGTTATGATAACTGACGATCTCAGTTCTCGGGAACTCGAGGTACTGAGGTTGATTGCGGAAGGACATACGAACAAAGGGATTTCCAACGAACTGTTTATTTCCTTGAATACCGTAAAATCCCATGTGTCACACATCTTTGAGAAATTAGGTGTTAACAGGCGAACGAAAGCCGTCTCCACTGCGAAGAAACTGGGACTACTATAATCCCAGTTTTTTCATTTTGCTCCTCAATGTATTGGGGTGTATTCTCAATAGTTTAGCTGCTCCCTTGTCCCCGCTGATCCTACCATTAGTCAGAACCAGGGCATTTTGGATGGTTTGTGCAATAACCGAATCCAGAGGCGGTATGTCTTGTCCGGTCTGTAGTTTTGGAGGCTGTGGCGGGGGATGGGGTAGAACAAACTCATCAAAGATTATCAAACCTCCCTTGTATCGAATCATCGCACGTTCCACTACGTTTTCCAGTTCTCTCACGTTACCGGGCCAATCATAAGCTAACATCCTTTCCATGCTGCCTGGAGCAAGCCTGGGTATTTCCTTGAGCTTGGAATCTTTCGACTTGCGTTCTATGAAATAGTCAACCAGTTCCGGAATATCCACCCGACGTTGTCTTAAGGGAGGAATAAGAATGGGAAATACATTGATCCGGTACAACAAGTCTTCTCGAAACTTATCTTGGGCAGACATCTGAATTAAGTCCCTGTGGGTTGCTGCAATAATCCGAATATTAACAGGAATCGTTTCGTTACCTCCAACCCGCTCTATTTCCTTGTTTTGGATGACTCTCAATAAACGAACCTGGGCCGGGGGAGGCAATTCTCCAATTTCATCCAGAAAAATGGTTCCACCATTGGCCCTTTCAAATCGTCCCCGTTTTTGCTCCACAGCACCCGTAAACGCGCCTTTTTCGTGTCCGAACAATTCGCTGTCAACCAGGTTTTCCGGAATGGCACCGCAATTGACCTTGATAAACGGACCATTCCTGCGAGGCGAGGTATAATGAATTGCATTGGCA
>JANQLH010000428.1 GCA_028280735.1 SAR324 cluster bacterium
AACGCAACCTTTGAAAGGAAACTGCTGTCAACTCCTCCGGAGAGAGCAATCGCAGCAGATGAGTAATTTGATATGAAACGTTTAAGTCGATCGGTCCGGGACATTGAAAACAATTATGAGTTCAGGTTTTCGTGATACTCCGGAGTTACCGAAGGTTTTGTGATTTAATGCATTTTGGATTGACGATTTTAGCAATTTATGATGTTTCAGTTGTGCTCACCATTTTGAAATTTAACACTACAAATTTGGGAGTCCTGTTTAGGATAACAACGCCGACGGCCAATAGCAATGCTGATCGGTTATATCAGAATCCGATTGCAGAAAGAGCTGTACAAAATTGATGTTGCGAACTAATTTTTTGAGAAACAGGAGACAGGAGTTGAAATTATGGTAAAAGTAGCATTGGTTCGTTGTGAGTCGTATGATGATAATCTGGTGTTGGAAGCCGTAAAGTGGGGTATAGAGCTAATCGGTGGTGTGAAACGGTTTGCAGGCAAAGGAGAGACCATTCTTCTCAAGCCTAATCTGCTTGTGGCTGAACATCCAAAGAAATGTGTCACAACCCATCCCTCTGTTTTCAGGGCAGTGGCATACTTGTTTCAAAAGGCCGGAGTCGTGTTACGGTATGGCGACTCGCCGGCAATTGGGAGTCCAGGCAGGGCCGCGAAAAAATCAGGCTTGCAGGAAGTGGCTGATAACCTTGGTATTGAACTGGCCGATTTCAAAAATGGCAGAGCGGTGACACTTGAAAAAGCATTACAAAACAAACAATTCACCATAGCCAATGGTGCACTGGATTGCGACGGGATAATCAGCTTGCCTAAACTAAAAACCCATGCTCTGGAACGATTTACCGGATGTGTCAAGAACCAGTTTGGTTGTGTACCGGGCATGTTAAAAGGAGAATTCCATTTTAAAATCCCGGATGCGCATCAGTTTGGTAAGATGTTGGTGGATCTGAACACATATCTGAGTCCTCGCTTGTATATCATGGATGGCATACAGGCAATGGAAGGCAACGGACCTCGCGGTGGAAAGCCGAGACAGATGAATATCATTCTACTCTCGGCTGATCCAATTGCCCTGGACGCTACAGTTTGCAGAATGATCGATCTTAATCCCGAGATTGTCCCTACCATTAAATTTGGAAAGGAAGCAGGGAGCGGAAGTTATCTGGAAAGCGAAATAGAATTGGTTGGCGATGATATTGAGCAGTTCAGGTCGCCTTCGTTTGAGGTTAAACGAAAACCAATCAGGGCATATAATCCTGAAAAAGGTGCCATCGGACGGTTCTTCAACAACAGATTGGTAGCCAAACCAGTTATATTGAATGATAAGTGCACACATTGCGGGACCTGCATCAGTATTTGTCCCTCCGATCCAAAAGCTGTTAACTGGTATCAAGGAGATAAGGAAAAACCCCCTGTTTATAATTATGATTTATGTATCCGCTGTTATTGCTGTCAAGAAGTCTGTCCGGATGAATCAATCACACTCAAAACACCTTTTTTGAGAAAAGTGTTTAGACTTTAGCATTATGAGCTTGGATTGAGGATTCTTTGCTTCGGAAACGCGTTGCTTTTCTTGCCTGCACAATCCGATCATCCAAAATCTAAAAGTCAACCAGGAGGTATGGGACGAACTTCGAGTAGATCTACCTGGTGGCTGATTTCCGCATAAGCGTAATTGCCGTTGAATACGGGTCCCGGGTTTATGATTTTGGTTTTACCGATGGAATCGATTCCTTGACCTTCGTGAATATGTCCCGTAAAGCAAACAAGGGGTTGGTAGCTTTCAATGAACTGCCGGATGGTTGTTGAACCCACGTGCATCCCGTTCGGCAGAGCATCTGCGGTGGTGTTGTGCGGAGGTTGGTGGCTGATCAGTACCATGGGCGACTGATCATTCAGGCCATCGATAGCGGTATTTAGTTTTTCCTGAAAATACTCTTCCGGCACCTCAAACGGAGTACCTTTAAACGGTGTAGGTAAGGAGGCACCCAAACCTACAAAGGTGATGTTTTCTATAACTCGATTCTTGCCATTGAGATTGGTCCCCGTTTCATTCATGACTTCTTCGGTTTCCTGGTAATCGCAGTTTCCCGGCACGCTGATGCAGGTCTTATTAAATCCTGATACCAGGTCAATCATTTCCTGCATCTCCGGCCGACGTCCAAAGTTGGTTATGTCGCCGGCTAAAATCACGAGATCGGCTTCAGAAATATTATCCTTCAGGCGATTGATTTTATTTATGTCTCCATGTACGTCAGGTAGTCCGATGATTTTCATTCTAGCTCCTTATCAGTTTTCAAAAGGTGCTGAGGCTTTTTGCCAGGTTAACATTTGAACCAATTGAGTAAGAGAAGTTACATGAATATCGGTCAAATCAGGCCAAACAGCACCCAGGTTGCTGCCGGCGTGAATAGTGGCAGTCCCCGCGGATTTACCGGTTTGCAGATCAAACAAATAATCTCCGATCATAACAGCCTGTTCAGCTGAAATTCCCCAATAGGCCAACAATTGATTGATAGGAGCGGGATCGGGTTTAGGAGCTGCTTCTTCTCTCCCTAAAATACAGTGATCTTCAAACTGGTGCAATATGCCAATTTTTTCAAGAGAGATTTTGGCGTTTTCCTTGGTGTTTCGGGTGATAATTCCCAATTGAGCACCCGCTTTCTTCAACTCCGTTATTAACTCAACAGCGCCTTCAGCAGGTTTTGAGTTAGTCGCCAGTTTTATCTCTATCCTGTCGAGACTCGCCAGCATTTTTTCGGCAGTATCTCTGTCCCGGGAGTTTATAAATTCTAATATATCAGCGGTGGCGGGAATTCCCAACTCCGCTCTGATAGCTTGAAAGTCGTGCACAGCCACCGTCAGGGTACCATCGAGATCAAAAATCCAGAATTTTCTGGCTATTATGTTGCTGATTTGATGATGACTGTCGGAATTGATTGTCTTTGTTTTCAATAGGTAATTATGTGAGGGTTGCGATTAGAGGTCTTAGATTGATGTCATGATTTTGTCATATTGGTTTAAGGTTGTCAGGCTAAAGTAATGAGGAATTGTGGCCGGCTATAAATCGGCCTGATAAACCTTGTAATGAGAAGCTTTCATTCCCAGTGATTCATACGCCTGTTGGGCAGTCAGATTGTCTTGTTCCACATATAATCTGATTCCACAGACATCACCCTTTTCCCGGGCCATGGTCTGTACTTCTTGATAGAGAT
>JANQLH010000480.1 GCA_028280735.1 SAR324 cluster bacterium
GAAACCTTGATCCATTGATATGGAGCTTAACAGTGAAGCTCTGCGGGCCCGGATCGGCGGGGGAGTTTTCCATACTCAATGTTTTCTGATTCTTGGATCTGCTTCTCGCGACCTGATAAAGCAGTCCAGTGAATCTCTTGCTGGGCGTATTGCTTATATTGACCTAACACCATTTCTATTGAACGAGGTTGTTGAAGCTAGTCTTTGGTCAGATGTCTGGCTTCGCGGAGGATTTCCGGAAAGTACGCTGGCTGCCGAAGAGAGTGATAGTTTCGATTGGCGAAGGGACTTCATTCGAACATTTATGGAAAGAGATATCCCAAACCTGGGATTTACAATTCCTGTTCCTGTAATTGAACGATTGTGGACGATTCTGGCTCACAATCATGGGCAGACGGCTAATTTTAACAAACTGGCTACTGCAGTGGATATTTCGATTCCAACATTGAAAAAGTACCTTGCCATTTTGGAACAAACCTACATGATTCGCTTGCTCCAACCAGGGGAAACTAATTTAAAAAAGCGTCTTGTTAAATCACCCAAAATTTATATTCGAGATAGTGGAATTCTTCATGCCTTATTGGATATTGGAACCTATGACTCTCTGCTGGCCCATCCAATCGCAGGTGCATCTTGGGAAGGGTTTGTAATTGAAAACATTGTTGCAGAGCACGACCGATGGAAACCATCCTTTATCAGGACTTCAAATGGAGCAGAAGTAGATCTGATGTTGGAAAGAAGCGGTCATCGCCGGATCTTTGAGTGTAAGCTCTCAAAATCTCCCAAACCTTCAAGAGGTTTTTACGAATTGATAGAATCGCTGAAACCTAATTCATCTGGCATCGTTGCCCCTGTGGATGAATCCTATCAGATAAAAAAGGGGATTACAGTCAGCCCGCCATCTGACCTTGCAATCAAATAACGGTGACTTCAGCGATCTCGTTCCATTTCAATAAGAAATTGGTATAATATCACCTGATTTCTGATTTTCGGAGAATTGTGTCCTGACCCCTTTTTTTTAAACTCCAATCTGAATTTCAACCTGTATGAGATTATTTGGCGCAATACCGCAAACCTGACCCCTACTCTATATGAAAAAGACAAGCGACAAACCAGAGAGATTGAAGAATCAGATTGATGATGCAACGATCAAAGAAGCCCGGGAACAATTGTCAAAACGAATCGAAAGCATCAGGAGTAAGGCAGTTGAAAAAGATGATTCTGGTATTGAGTCGGTTTATCTTTGCTTAAACTGCAATTGGGAAGGGAAGTCTGAGGGTAACGAAAAAAAAGAGATCATTTGCCCAAAGTGCAACGAAAAGGCTTTCCTTGCCGGGATCAATGTTATAGTGCCGGACGCCCTTACTATTCAAGATCCAGTAACAGATGAGCAATTGGAAGAGATCAAAGAAACGGTTCAAAATCCAGATTATCAACAGGTGTTGAAACAAGGCCAACAGGTTATCCGGGAGAACTGCCCAAAATGTACAGGAAAACTGATTCCAGTTGAAAACCGATCAATATCTGAAGGTAATGACCCACCCACAGGTAGTCTAATATTCAAGTGCAATAACTGCGGCTATATGAAAATAACGATAGATTAAAACATGACCATAAGCCTCTTTTAATAGGCTGTTAACAGAAGAACCATGTGAAACCGCAATATCTCAATAAATACATCAAACATTGAACGCAACAACGCAAACCTGCCCCTGACCTCGACCCCGCCTAATCTGTGATACCAAAAAACCGTTGCAAAGCAACACCACCCGTAAATCTAAGATCTAAAATCTACAATCTAAAATGTAGTGATCCGGAATCCAGTATTGCACAGTGTTGTTGAATAGCATTACTGCGCATGCAAATCGCAGAAAGTCGAAAATTTCAAAATTCTACACGTTAACGGTTAATCGCAAACCGCAAAAAACCGATAAAGCTAAATTTGGTAAATTCACTTGTTTTTGACTTTCTTACTCACGTTCTGTACGCTTCCCAAAGCAAAAAAGACTGATGGGGAAGGTCAATTCTTTTTTCAAAACCATCTAGTTCAATATTATCTATTTCTGTCTAATTCATTGATTGGCGGTCAACAAAGACTTTCAGTGCATAACCAAAAGAAAACGGAATTGACCGGCAGATTTGACAGCAGGAGTGCTTGTATTAAGTGTCTCTGGGGAATCATATGCAACTATTGGGTTCTCAATTTTTATGTTCATATTTTAATAAAAACAAAGGAGGTTTCTTATGGATTCAAAGCGTCGTAATCTAATTAAAGGCATGGCTATTGGCACAGCTACTCTGGCAGCATCAGGTTTAACCGGTTCGTCTGCTATTGCTGGATCAGGCGGTGGCTATGACACCACCAAAAATATTTCACCAAATGAGGCTATTCGGTTGTTAAAGGCAGGTAACAAGCGATATGTGTCAATGCATCGCCAAAGCGATCCCGGTGTGGGACCGAAAGCACGCCAGCCACTAACCAAAGGTCAATGGCCTTATGCGACTATTCTCTGTTGCTCTGATTCCAGGGTTCCGCCGGAACTGGTTTTTGACGAGGGGCTCGGTCGTCTCTTTATCATCCGGGTAGCTGGCAACTTAATCAACCCCGATTTACTGGGCAGTATCGAGTATGCTTCCATGCATTCCACAAGTAGACTCATAATGGTTATGGGGCATGAATCTTGTGGTGCGGTAGGGGCTGCTGTAAGCGCCTTTGAGGAGCCTGGATTTAATGAGACTCCCGGAATCAATAGTATTGTCAATAACCTGATGCCAGCAGTCTTGATGGCTAAACAGGAGACAAACTTGAGGGGCAAGGCTTTGATCGAGGCGGCAGCCAAGAAAAATGTAGAGTTGACTGTCAACGCAATTGCCCAGCAAAGTGAAAGCCTTCGCAAGATGCAGAACAGCGGTAAACTTAAAATTGTCGGTAGCTATTACTCCCTGAAAACAGGCGAGGTTGATGTCTGGGCTTAATTGAATTGCAAGACACAGAGCCTCGGAGAAACTAGAAACTGTGGAAACTGGGGTCGGACCCGACCCCAAATCCCAAATCCCTTAACGTTCATTCGGGTATATCTGTCGTTTCGACTTCTTCCCTTGGTCTCCCCCACCTTCATCCAATTGGCTGCCCGGTAGCAGGTTCCTTTAAATCGTTTTTGATCAACAAAGGTTTCCAGTAAATAAACCCGGTGACCATAACGCTCCTCCCAATCATTGGCAACTCGTTTGGTGATTTGACTTGAGATGTGACTGGCCAGATTCTTGATCCTGAGCCAGGGCAGAATCAAAAACCGGGTATTATTGGTCACATACTGCAAATTATTTTCTTTTTCCCTGGCCGACCAGCCAATAAAAAGGTCCCGTTTTTCTGAAGACCAGGCTGCTGACCCAAACAGCACCAGTGCCAATACTCTCCCGAAACAATCCACGATTAAATACTTCATGTTCTCACCGACACTCCCTTCATACCCCAGGTAGTGATAGGAATCCATCAAACATGAATAGAGTGCATCGTGTGTCTTATGCAAATGGATAGGAATGATCTTAAGGGGTGATACCTCATGTAAAGAACAGGTGATAGGTGTCGAGTCGTGCTCAACAAAGATGACCTGTTTTTGTAACATACGGTTGCTGGGAGCCCTTCTTCTAGGAGGCAGTTGAATCAGGTTGAGTTGATGAAGCTTGAGCATCAAGGAACGACTGGCCATATCCTTTAACAGGCCTTTGGCAGTGCACCAGTTCCACTGTTTACACAATTCAAT
>JANQLH010000026.1 GCA_028280735.1 SAR324 cluster bacterium
TCCGCTTCCGGGAACGGAGTGCAGGATATCTGATAAAGGAGAGATTCTTTCCAGATCACCTTCAGTCTGCAAAGGATATTACAAACTGGATGATAAAACGAAAGAAGATTTTGCAGATGGATGGCTGCATTCAGGTGATGCGGGCCACATAGATAAAGACGGCCATCTAGTGGTTATTGACCGGCTATCCGATGTGATGCACAACAAAACCGGGGATATGTTCAGTCCAATGTTTTTGGAAAACAAGCTGAAGTTCAGTCCTTATATCAAGGAAGCCCTGATCCTGGGCGATCAAAAGGAGTTTGTATCCTGCCTGATCAATATCGATCCGGTGATCGTTGGCAAATGGGCTGAAGACCGGGGTATCTCCTACACTACTTTTATGGATCTCTCACAGAAAACGGAAGTTAAGGAGTTGATGCATCAACAAGTGGTCGAGTTTAACAAAAATATAGAAAAGGACCATTATAAAATTAAACGTTTTGCGGTGCTATATAAACTGCTGGATGTTGATGACGGTGAATTGACAAAAACCGGGAAGATACGCCGGAAGTACGTCAATGAAAAATACGATGCGATTATTTCAACCCTTTTTGATGAAGCCGTTCATCAAAAAAAAGTTGAGGCCGAGTTTGTCTATCAAGACGGTCAAAAAGCAATTGTTGAAACGGAAGTTGAATTTTTTACTATGTTTTAAGAGGTGAAATGAGTTATTTCTTTCAGCTTGTGATTAGCGGTATTGTGGTCGGTTCAATCTATGCGCTTTCAGCACTGGGATTCGTCTTAATCTATAAATCGAGCCGGGTTTTGAATATCGCACACGGGCAGATCATCGCAGCAGGGTGCTTTATCACCTATTCGCTGACCGTTTGGGCTGGCATACCAATTTACCTGGCCTTTGTGGCGAGCCTGATCATTACTTTCTTCCTGGCAATGAGCGTAGAGAGGATTTTTTTAAGAAAACTGATTGGAGAACCGATCATATCGGTAATCATGGTGACCATCGGGTTAATGTCCATATTGGATGGCATCATTTATTTGACTCCTTTTGGTTCGGAGAATTTTTCATTTCCGGAGTTTTTTCCACCTGAACCGATTGCGTTTGGCGGGGTATCGATATCATGGACCCAGTTGGTTGGGGTTATCGTGACGATTGTCTTAATTGGCGCCTTTTCCTGGTTTTTTAAAAAATCCACCATTGGAATCTCGATGCGGGCAGTGTCTGATGATCAATTGGCATCAATGTCGATCGGTGTATCTGTACCTCGAGTTTTCGGGCTTGCCTGGGCTACCGCGGGATTAACCGCGGCAGCTGCCGGTGCCATTATCGGCAATATCACCGGATTAAACTTTGACACCCTGCATTCATTTGCCATAGCAGTGTTTCCAGTGGTGATTCTGGGAGGCCTGGACTCCATCCTGGGAGCAGTTCTGGCCGGCATCATCATGGCATTGATCCAGCAGTTTGCCAGTGGCTATCTGGATGGGAACTGGGGACTCTATGGCACTGCTGAAGTACTGCCCTATATTTTGCTTTTGGTTATTCTGCTTTTCAAACCGCACGGATTATTTGGAACGCACGAGATTGAAAGGGTTTAGACAATGTCTGCAAATCGTTGGTTAGCAACCGGTAATTATTATACTTCCTACGAGTCGGAACAGAGAATATTTGCCACTCATCTGGATCGCAGCATATTTATTGTTTTTTTAATTTGTCTGTTTTCGTGGCCCTTATTTTTTCAATTGAGCAATAAGTACATGTTGGTGATCGACAATATTTTGATTGCGATTATCGCTGTGCTGGGATTGAATCTGCTGACCGGATTCGCGGGTTTGATTTCTATCGGTCATGCCGCCTTTGTGGGGGTCGGGGCCTATACCATTGCGGCTTTTATTAATATTATCGGATTTGATCATGTTCTGATCACCCATGGATGGTTGCCTTTAATTATTATCGCAGGGTTTGTCGGGGCTCTTTTTGGTGCCTTTGTCGGATTACCGGCCTTACGATTAAAGCATTTATATTTGCTGATGGCCACATTATCGTTTCAGGTCATTTTTCAATGGGTGATAAACTTCTCAAGCTTTTTCAACCAAGGCCAGACCATTTCAGTCCCTCGTGTTTACTGGTTTGCAGGAAAGGTTTCGAGACAGCATCATTATTTGTTTTGGTACTATGTTATTTTAATAATCATTGTATTGTTTGGATTTGGCATCAGAAACCTGTTGCGAACCCGTCATGGACGCTGTCTGGTTGCGGTTCGAGATAACGACAGGGCAGCGGACGCCATGGGGATGCATCCCGGATTTACCAAGGTATACGCATTTGCCCTGGCCGGTTTTATGGCAGGTGTTGCCGGTGCTTTGCACGCATACCTGTATCGGGGGGTTGGTTTTGAGTCTTTTACCTTACACCATTCGATCGTCTATCTGGCCATGGCGATAGTCGGAGGAATGGGTACCTTGAACGGTTCGTTCTGGGGACCTTTGGCGATCCAGATGCTGGAACTTCAAGTCGAGAAATTGGCCGAAGAAGCGGGGCATTACATTCCTTCCAGTCTGAATTTGGCTACAGCGCTCCGTCCTTTGACGTTTGGCCTGGTCATTGTGCTGTTTCTAATGTTTGAACCGCGGGGAATTGCCAACTGGTGGCGAATAATTCGTTCTTATGTGAAGTTATGGCCGTTTCGTTATTAAGGCAACACTTGGCCTTCACAACTTGAAATTGTAACTTTTTCACAACCTCTATGCCGGAAAATAATTAATCATAACCAACTGATTTTTCTCATAGTGTCTGTTGCAAAAACAGACATGATTTTCAACGCCTTTATTTAAAAATGGAGGTCCCAATGAAAATAGCAAAAGGTATGGCAATACTTGTCTCTTTGTCATTCATTCTGTTTATGACAGTTTCCTGTGAAAAGAGTGCCGAGGAAGGAGCGACATCTGCCGGTACAACCGGAAAGGAATATGTTCTTGGCTCTTCTCTGGCGATTACAGGCCCCACATCCGATGCCGGAAGTCCTTACGCCAAAGGGATTGAAGATTATTGTAAATATACCAACGCAGAGAAAATCCTTGGTGATGATACGGTTAAATGTGTGATTCGCGATGACGCCTATAAAACGGAAACAACCAAACGAAACTTCGAGGATTTCATTACCCAGGGAATGGTTATTTATCTGAATTATTCCACAGGCAGTACACTTGCTCTTAAGCAGGATTTTGAGGAAGAAAAGATTCCTGTCCTACCTGCTTCGTTCCACGCAGGAAACCTGGATAACTCCAACTATATCTTTTTACCCATCGCATCTTATTCGGAACAGGCTATCGGATTGGTTGAATATGTTGTGCAAAACCATCAAGGCGGAAACCCTAAAATTGCCCTTTTTCTACATCCCTCCGCATTCGGACGTGGCCCCCTGGAAGACGTAAAAAAAGCGATTGAAGCAGGTCTCAAGGCAGATCTGGTGGAAGTGGTTGAGCATGGAAAAGATCTTGACAACACAGCTGTGATTAAAAGGCTTACCAGCAAGGGAATACAATATGTCATCAGTCAAACGGTGCAACCTCCGGTAGCGACGCTGTTAAAAGATGCCAATCGTCTTGGATTGGCTGCGAAGGATTTTGGTGAAAAAGGGAAGCTGACTTTTCTGGGCTGCCACTATGCCGGTGGCCCCGATCTGATTGCCCTTGCGGGTTCTGCTGCCGAAAGTACATTCTGGACTACCTCTTATACAATGACCACCGAACAAGGAGAGAATGCCTTACCAATTCAACTCGCCAAGCAATATGGAAGGGATGCGGAGCTTGGTAAATCACAGAATTATATGAACGGCATTATGGTGACGCAAATTGCAATCGAAGCCATGAAACGCATCAAGGACAAGGGTGGGGAGATTTCAAGAGCGGCATTGTATGACGAGCTGAATCGGATGAATGGTGTTAATATCTACTCGCCGGGAACGACCGTCGGACCAGTATCCTTTTCAATATCAGATCGTTCCGGTGTTGATGCCCTGCAGCTATACAAAGCTATAAACGGTGAGTTCCGCTCATATGGTGAGCCATTTACTTCAGAGTTTTACGGCAAGATTAAGTAGGCGGTTTCAATTACCTGGCTTAGTCCAAATGAGATTATGCGGTTGGAGCCGGTTACGCGAATGGTTTTGAGGTACACGTGGATGCAAACGTTCACGAATACGTTTACGTTTATGCAAAAATCTCAAAACAGATGATTTAACGTCTAAAAAGGAACCCAGTGACAGAGTTGTTGGAAGTAAACAATGTTGAAGTAGTGTATAACGATATCATCCAAGTCTTGCGGGGCGTAAGTATTAATGTTCCCGAAGGAAACGTTGTGGCGTTGCTGGGTACCAATGGTGCAGGAAAAACAACTACTTTAAGAGCCATCAGTGGTCTCCTGAAACCGGAAAACGGGTTCATCAAAGACGGTTTCGTTCGTTTCAACAATGAAGATATTACCAATAAACTGGGCACCCATGTGGTTAAGCTTGGTGCTGTTATGGTCCCGGAAGGTCGACGGGTTTTCAAACACCTGAGCGTTGATGAGAATATTATAGTCGGCTCCATTACCCGCAAGGACGGGTCACAAAATATTCGTCGGGATCATGATTTGATGTACCAACACTTCCCAAGGTTAACCAAGGTGAAAAACCGGCTTGCCGGTTATTGTTCCGGTGGTGAACAGCAAATGGTGGCAATTGCAAGAGCCCTGATGGCCGCCCCTAAAATGCTGATGCTGGACGAACCCTCTCTTGGTCTGGCTCCGCTATTGGTAAAAGAAATTTTTGAAAACATCAAGAAAATCAATCAAGAGCTGAAAACCACCATTCTGGTGGTTGAGCAAAATGCAAAAATCGCCCTCGAAGTTGCTGATTATGCTTATGTTATGGAATCTGGCAAGATTGTGTTGGAAGGCCCGACAGATACGATGAAAGACAATCCGGATGTTAAGGAATTCTACATGGGAATAACGCAGGGCGGAGGGAGGAAATCTTTCAAAGAAGTTAAATCCTACAAAAGAAGAAAACGGTGGATGTAAAACCTGGAGGGTATCGCTGTTGTTAACGCCCGGTCCTTTCTATTTAGTACCTGAACAGAAACCCATCAAATTCTTATAAGAAAAGGCCTAAGAGGTAGATTTAGCATCGGAAGATTGTGGCCTCCGGCAATCAGCTGTCAGCTAGTTATTTATCTGGTATTAAGTTTGTTTTAGCTGAATGCTGATAGCTGAAAGCATGTCAAACCTCAAGATCAAACTGTATGATAACATCAAGGCGGGATAGGATTTAAGGGGTTTTCGTTCAGGTACTATTTAACGGTCACAACAGGGCATGGTGCTCTTAAAATAACATGTTGCGTTGTAGATCCGAATGCAAATTTACCTACCTTTAATTTCCTGCTGGTGCCGATGATAATTTTGTCTACACCTTTATCCTCAGCGAGAAACACAAGGTTTTCACCAATACTCATGTTATTGGCCGGCAGCATTTTTGTTTCAAATTCTAAGCTGTTATCTTCCAAAATTTTTTTTGCTTCTTTAAGCAAACGTTCAGCGTTGTCCAGATGCTTCAATTGTTCTTTTGGATCTCCCTGCAAAGCTGTTGCCGCCATAATCTTTGCCTTAAATGCCTTGGCATATTTAACTGAATATTGAAGAGCGATTTTGGCCTGACTGGAACCATCGTAGCAAACCATAAACAACATCGTAATTCCCCGGAATATTGGCAAATGTGTCTTATCAGCAACCTAAAAGACAGGTTCAACAGACAACTGAAGAAGAGTTTAATTCAGCCGGTATAACATGTCTTCCTGACAGTTTCGATTTTATTGATGGACCTCGATTGTTGACCATGATTTATCCGAAAAACTCCGTCCTGTCAAGGATTATCAATGAGTTAAGCATTCAGGGAAAGGAATCGCAACATTCCTTCCTATTACGATTTGCTTGTCAAAAACACGACCCTTGAAAGAGCCGCTTTTCATTTGAGAAGGGATCTACTTGAAAACCGGAAACTGGAGACGGAACGTGGCACCTTTGCCGACTCCTTCACTTTCTGCACTAATCAGGGCACCCATTTCCTGAATATAGACAGCACAACTGTGCAAGCCGAACCCAAAACCGTTTTCCTTGGTCGTGAATCCGTGGGTGAAAATCTTATCCAGGTTCTCCCGAGGGATACCATGGCCGGTATCAGTGATTTCCAGAATGACGTACTGATCGGATTGGCTGGTTGAGATGGAAATTGTTTTTCGTTCATTGGGTAAACCGGATGTGGCATCAACCGAGTTTTTGATAAGGTTGACGAGCGTGTGCAGCAGTTTGGTTTTTTCCCCTTTTATGTCGGATGTATCTTTCATGTCTTTGATCAAAACAATCTCCTGTTTGTCCAGGATGTTCGGCAACAATGACAGGGCATCTTCAACCATATCCGCAATATTGAGCGGTTCCGTCTTAAGATACCCACCGACATAATTTTGTTGAGCCGCGATTACCTGGGAAATCATTTCGATTTTGTCATTCAGACGGTCTATGTTTTCACTGATATCTTTGTGAGTACGGTCAAATTCTTTCTCCAATGTTGTCAAATATTCGATGATCTTTTTCCCTTCTGTGTCCCCTATTTTTAGTTTTTCGAAATCACCCGAACTGCTTCGAATGAGCCGACATGTCTTTGAAAAGTCGTTTTGAGGACATTGGTCGATGGATTCCTTGATGGCAAATGCAGACGTTTTAACACTGTTCAAGACATTTCCGATATTGTGTAAGGTATCAGAGGCAATTTCAGTCATACCTGCCTTGTGAGCGTGCTCTATCAATTCATTTTGAGCCTGCTTAAGCAGTTCTTGCGCTCGTTTCCTTTCACTGATTTCATTTTGCAGTTCTTCATTGTTTTTCTTCAGTGCGGCATTTTGACTGTTTATGTGATCTGCCTGTTGCGCATTGTTTAGTGCAATTGCCACATAACCTGCGAGCGCTTTGAGAGTTTCCACGTCATGGGTACTGTAGGCGTTCTCTTTGTAACTCTGTGTGCTAATCAATCCTATAACCTTATCCTTTATAATTAGCGGTACAAACAGGCATGACCGGGGATTCTCAGCTGCTGCCTCCCCTCCAAAAAGTACGGGTGGTTCGGACAGGTAAAACGAATAGTTCTTTTCAACATTACCCAGTATTATCTCCTTGCGATTTCTGATACACCAGGCAGCAAAACTGGAGTTATCCATTTTTCTGGTAAATGGTTTTAGTATCACCCCGTTCTCTAAAACGAAATCGTATAATATTAGATCCTTTTTTCTGTCCCATAGCCCGATCGCAAACACCGTGGCATCCATAAGACTGTTAACATGCTTGTAGACAGTTTCAAGGATCTCATCGAAATCCAGGGAAAAGGTGATTTCCCGGCTGATTTCACTGATAATGCCAATACGTCGATTGGCTTCCCTTAAGGAATCAACCTCTACATCCTTGATTTTGCCCAGGGTGTTTTCATCAAACTGTTTTTCTTTAATGGCCAGGTATGATTTCAGGTATGACAAAGCCTTCTGGCTATCACCTTCATTTTCAAACAGTTCGGAAAGAACCTTATACACCGGAATCACATCCGGATGAAGCCCGCTCTCCTCAGAGTCAAGAACGCTTAAAAGCCTGCTTTTAGCTTCCTCAAGCTTATTTTCGCGCATTAGCAGCATCCCTATGCGATAGGAAACAATATCAATATTTCTTTTGCTTGCGGTTTCTTTCGCTACTGTTAGAGCCTTGTCATATAATTCCAAGGCATTTTGATTTTCTCCGATACCTTCATTAGCCTGTCCCAGCAATCTGTAGATAGTGGAAAGTGATGTGGTATTTTCGCTGTCGAGAGCCATTTTTATGGCTTTTTCCAAATAAGAAAGTGCCTCTCGGGGCTTAGACAGGTGAATCAAGGTTTCACCAATATTGGATAAGACGATAATGACCGTGGCTTCCAGGTTGGACAATGTAAAAATATCAAGAGCCCGCAGGTAGTAATCCAATGCGATTTCATATCGTTCCAGGCAGGAGTTGACGAATCCGAGATTGCCCAGAACTCTTCCCTGGTATTCCGCGTTACCCAGTTCTTCACAATGATTCAACGCTTCTCTCAGGACATTTGCAGCGAGTTGATAATCATTGGTGAGAGTAAGGGCAATACCCTTGCCTATTAACGCAGAGAGAACTCCCTTTTCCTCGTTCGGCAAGGCACGAAACAATTCCTCTCCTTCCTGAAAACGTTTCAAGCACAGGTCATATTGAGCCTGGTAGTACAAAATCCAGGCATGATTAACAATTGCCGCTGCGATTCCCTTGTTATATCTCAACGCTCTCGCTTTTTGCAGGACCTCCTTGTTTAACCGCTGTGTTTCGACCAAATCGACCTTTACATTTTGTTCACAGTAATCGTTAATCCGGTCTATACGATCTTTCTCATCGCAGTTTGGATTTAAACTGTCCAAAAACTTTTGGGAGCTGTCAGTCATGCTTGAAGAATTTCTTGAATAGTCAGAAAACATTGGCCGGTAAACAACACACCACGAATATTGTCACCTTTATCTGGAAAGAATCATAGCTTACAAAACAGGTCATTACAAGGCAGCGGATCGCAATGTCTGCACTAACAAGTATCGGGTGTACTTGCAGAGAAAGCTTGGTTTTTCGGTTGTACAATCAACCTGGGGATCATGCTGCGGATTCCTCTCTTGCTTTACCTGACTGTAATTTTGGTCATGGGAATCAGCGCACCACCGGGTAAGGAAAACAAGTTGCGGTGCCTTATTCCAAACACAACAAATCGGCAACCGGCAGGATGTGTATTTCATTAATCTTTAAGGTGATTTCCCGCATAAAGTTGAAAAAACCGGCATTGGCTGTTTGCAGACCTTTCAATTACGATTTACTATCAATCCGAAATAAATTAAATCATAAAAACCGTATACTACAATTTGCTATGGTGAATGAGAACACGGGAATAACGTTTAACAAAAAAGAAAAGTACGTCCTGATAAAGATGGGAGGTATGATCAGCCTGGAAGAGGTTTTTAATTCGATTGACCAGGTAGTCAACCATCCGGAATTTGTGCTGGGAATGGCAAGAATCTGGGATTTCACCTTTGCTGATATTGATCACTGGTCAGAAGATGATACATGGATGGCAAGTAACTACTCGGATGGATTTCCCCATGGCATCAAAGATGTTAAAGTTGCCTTTGTGTCTGAAAATAAAAGGAATTTTAACTTGCTTTTGGGTTACAAAAAACATATCGCAAAGGTCCAAACAACGGTTGAGGTATTTGATTCAATGGACAATGCCATGCAATGGATCGCTTCATAGGTTGTCCATCTTCTTGATTGCACGCCAGACGCCTTCCATCACATTGTTCATACCTGCACCACTTTCACTTTGCGCACCGATAAACCAGAGGTTTTCAAAAGGAGTCTGATGGGGTAACCCTTTCTTGCCCATGACTGGAGCCACACCGCCAAATGCATGATGTTTAAGGTGCGTTCTGTTTTTAAAATCATCGGGGGTTACAATTAACCTGACCACGGTGTTTTTGTTAAGATCGGGAATGTATTTTTCCGCTTCTGCGATCAGTTTCCGAGACATCTCCTCTCTTCGTTCATCCCAGCTTCCCTTACCCAGGTTGTTGGGGGCAATCGTATAAATTGTTACGGCATGGTGTCCATCCGGGGCCATTTCCGGTGAATGCATAGAAGGAATATAAACAACGAACCCATGTTTGCCCTCCTGCCTATAGTCCATTTCAGATCCCCATCAAAACTCCATCAACAACAGATGCCAAGCGGC
>JANQLH010000038.1 GCA_028280735.1 SAR324 cluster bacterium
TGTCCGTAACCGGTTGTTGGAAAAGTGGCGGATTTATAGATGCTGGTAATTTGGTCTCGTTTGACAACGCCACGATCAAACATTCGATTCATCACCGAATTTGCCACAGTGGCTACTTCATAATCCTTGTTGGCAATTCCGAGCACGGAATTATCGTGTTTGCCGGAATAATTTGTTTTAAAATCCCGGTCCTTGACCAGCCCAAAATCGGATTTCAAAAGAGCCGATGGTGCTTTCGATCCTGAATTAGATGTAGGAGAGGTAAATGTGAGGGTTCGCCCCTTGATATCCGCCGGAGATTTGATATCACTGCCTGCGGGAACAATGATTTCCATCTCGTAACCAAAAGAACCATCTTTCGAGGCCATCATGGCAAAAGGCACAAAACCGGCACATGACACAGCCACTGGGTTGCCACCTGTGTTAACTCCGGCAATATGCAATCGACCGGAACGCATCGCTTCATATTGAGCCGCATAGGACTGAACCGGGAAAAACACGACTTTTTTGCCCGTAACTTTTGACATATGCTTGATGAAGCCGTCCCAGACCTTAGCGTAAACGGCCGGATCTTCTAAAGGCGTATAGGAGAAGATGATGGTACTAGGATCAACCCATTCTTTAGGATCAAGCGGCAGATCAGCTACCAGATCGCCATTCCGATCGCAGTATTGTTTATCCAGTGTTCCTCGTGGACAATCTTCAGCAGCATAAGCGGTAAAAAAGAAACTCGCTGTCAACAAAAAGGCAATCGTTGCTAATGATCGAGAAATGAAACCAAACATAAAACCCTCCAAAATATGTAGTTCAATGCAACGCCGTTATTAAAAGGACACAAACTAATTCTGCTCCAATCGACGTGTTTTCAAGTCAAGAATCGCCGGGGTGTAATCTGCTGTTTTTGTTTAGTTGACCAGTTACGTTTGAAAAACTCTCAGACACAAGCATCTGAATTTAAGTCGCTTTTACATCTTCATAACAGGCTCTATACATCGCTCAACCCCCAAATGACTGACTTCGAGCCTAATCATTAACTGTTGGTGCGCAGAATCGTCAAGAAAGTTTTTATTATTGGCAGCATTGAATGTGCTTTTGATTATAATCTCAACGTAACTAATTGAAATAAAATAGGAAAATTCTCTAGACCAAAGCGATACGACTCTAAAACAGGAAGTTGGGCCAAAAAAATAACCAGCTGAACGCAAGAACGCAAGCCTGACCCCTGGTTAAAAACCAGCTGAACGCAAGAACGCAAGCCTGACCCCTGGTTTGTTGATTGAAAACAGGTTTGATTGTGCAAGTGCTTGAATTCTTCCCTGCTGCGGAGCTACCATAGATTATCGTCTTTGATCTCATGATCTCATATGGTTTTCGACTTATTCAATACAACAATTTCACTGCGCCGCTGCAAACACTCGATTTATGGATACCAAAAGGAAAAAGGAACAACTGAAGGCCGTGCCGATTGATTCCACGGCTATTATTCTGGAGAGTATATCCGATGGGGTGTTTACAGTGGATAAAAACTGGCGGATTACCTCGTTTAATAAAGCAGCAGAGACAATTACCGGGGTTTCGCGGGATGAAGCGATTGGTCGCTATTGCTCGGAAGTGTTTCGAGCCAGTATGTGCGAGATGGATTGCGCTTTGAAACGCACCATGGATTCCGGTAACCCTGTTATCAATCAACCTGCTTTTATCGTTGATGTCAAAGGTCGCAAGATTCCGATTAGCGTTTCCACCGCTTTGTTGCAGGACGAAAAGGGGAACATTCTTGGAGGTGCGGAAACCTTTCGGGATTTGAGTTTGGTGGAAGACTTGCGCAAAGAGCTGACGGGAAGATACGAGACCGGTGATCTGGTTAGCCGCAGTACTGCCATGCGTGACATTTTCGATTTGATCCCGTTATTGGCCGCCAGCATCAGCACGGTATTGATTCAAGGTGACACGGGAACCGGCAAGGAAGTTATCGCCAGGACCATCCACAACCTGAGCGATAGAAAGGATAAACCTTTTGTCGCAGTGAATTGCGGAGCTTTGCCCGATACCTTATTGGAGTCGGAACTATTCGGATACAAGTCCGGTGCTTTCACCGGAGCCAACAAAAATAAGCCGGGGCGTTTCGAACTGGCTAGAGGGGGCACCCTGTTTTTGGATGAAATCGGCGAAGTGAGTCCTGCACTTCAGGTGCGGTTATTGAGGGTCCTCCAGGAAAAGACGTTTGAAATGCTGGGGGATACCAAAAGCACCAAAACAGATGTCAGAATCATTGCAGCCACCAATCAGGATCTAAATGAAAAGGTGGAAAAAGATGAATTTCGTCAGGATCTTTTTTATCGAATTAATGTCGCCAGAATTGATCTACCACCGCTGCGAGACCGGAAAGAGGACATTCCCCTTCTGATCGGGCAATTTGTTTCCCGTTTTAACCAGATACAAAACAAGAAGATTAAAGGAGTTTCCTCAGACGTCACAGCCCTGTTAATGGCTCACGATTACCCGGGAAATATCAGGGAGCTGGAAAACATTATTGAATACGCCTTTGTGCTGTGTTCCGAGGGAACGATCGAAACACATCATTTACCGGAAACATTCAGAGTTCAAATCCCTAAAGCGAGCCACAGCGGTGATATGTCTCTCACCTTAAAAACGCTGGAAGTGCAGACCATTAAGGAAGCCCTGAAACGAAACAACAACAATCGCCTGTTGACCGCAAAAGAACTCGGAATCCACAAAAGTACCCTCTTTCGTAAAATTAAGGCCCTGGGAATCACCTTGCCCGGGAAAGATGGGCGCAACAAAAATTGATTCCATTGGTTATTAGCCTTTTACCTAGATCCCCCGGCTTGGTTGATTGACAGGTAACGAGTCACTATATATCGGCTTGACTTGCGGCATTCCTGATACCTATACCCAATGACCCTCTGTGTTGGCGGTATCGGTCACTGCAAAAGTACCGTCGTTAAAAGCCTCTATAGCCTCTTGTATCGAACCGCCTATTTCCACAGATACTTTGATATTAGCAGCATTTAACGTTTTTGATTGCGTTCGGTCCTTTTGCTGTCATAGCGATTTTCATTGCTTCCCTCGTTGATTAACTTTTGTCCTGCTTTTTGTTTATCCATATCAAACCTGAGTTCACCCGGTATGGTCTCCGGTTATCGGTTACCGGTTTGTTGGGAAAACTGTGTTTTCAAACCTTGTTGAACTGGATCGATAGTTATCCGATATCAGTCAGCTGATAACCGACAATGCAGCGGAAACCGGTTAAAGTAAAAAATTGATTACATATGTCCGTCACCACCGCTACAAACCTGATCGTTCCGTATTAGTGACAATTTTCCGCTGATCAGGTCATTAACAATGGACAGAATGTCAGGACATTCCGCTTCATAATATACATCGATATTGAACTGTTTAAATCCCGTTAGCGGTCTGAGTCCTATTCCACCCACTAC
The DNA here is from genome assembly GCA_028280735.1 of SAR324 cluster bacterium. GTDB lineage: Bacteria > SAR324 > SAR324 > XYD2-FULL-50-16 > XYD2-FULL-50-16 > JAHJTV01. The sequence goes on from JANQLH010000038.1 coordinate 3,459, forward strand.
CAGGGCGTTAACACTTTGTTCAGCCAGCATTTGCACCGGAACCATGCAGCCCCCTTGCGTATGCCCTTCATTCTGAATAGTTGACACACCGGTAATATTACCGTCCTTTACATCGACCAGTGTAAAAACATCACAATGGCCGAAATGATCGGCCCTGGTTCCTTTTAATCCACCGTTTTCCATTGATGGAACAGCAATTCTTCCGCTTTTCATATCTGTTTACTCCACTGTAATGATTAATAAAAAAGTCACGAGTGACTTGTCTTAATATTGTTAGTTGAATTCATAATGTTGCAACACATTCATTTCCGGGGCCTGTATCACACGATCCCAGATATCGGCAACCACTCTGCAAGTTGCGCAGGAAGGATCGTGTTCAATAATGGTTTTGTGTTGCACCATCGATTTGTTAAACAAGGCGTCATAGGGAACTTTCCCCGGAAAATTCAGTCCCTGGTTTTCAGCATAGATTTCGATTTCATCTGATAAAACTCCTCCTGTCTGCCCAACCAGCAATACCCGGTTCGTGTTTTCCTCGCCTGTAAATGATGGTTTGAGTCTGTTTGCATCCAGTTCTGCAATCGACATACCGGGCATTTTGTAGTACAGAGAATAACAAACAGCTTAGCTGCTGAATTTATTAATCCTTAAGAGATAAACGATGGCTTATCTTGAGAAACGAAGATCGGTATTTGCCATGCCTGACTAAGACTGATCTTGTTGTTATATTTCAGGATATTAGCAAATTGATTTCTAACAATTGATAGCTAAAATGATGTCAGCTTTTATTGATCCGGATTCGTTTTTAAACTGTGGTCGGCCCTTCCCTTGAGTCGCAATTGTGCGACTCAAGGGAAGGAAGCAGGTCGCATGTTGCTATCAGTAATCCGGATTATTTTTTTGCGATCTGCGTGTTTACCGACTAAAAGAGATGACAATATCCTGGTATGTTTTGTGCTGACAGTCTGGAGGTTCCTCTTGGTCGTTGCTCAACGGGGGATCTGATTTCACTCATGTTTATTTTCAACATGTAAAACGGGCGAACTTGTAACCCAAAAAGCTAACACACAGAATCAACAGGCAAACGAGACCACCGATACTCGTCATTGCAGCGTTTTCGACGTAGTATTTTATAGACCTGACACCGGACAGCGCAAAGGAGGAAATATGCCAAATAGAGACGGCACCGGACCCGGCCTTAAGAGGAACTCAGACAGAGGAAGATGCACAGGGGATACTCATAAGAATGGAAAGCAACAGGTACAATTTTGCAGACAATTCTCAAGCCCCGGCTTTCAGATACAAAGCAAGAAAAACCAGCCAAGGTTCATAAATATCATCAGATTTGTGAGCTTTGGATTTTTTACTGTTTTGTTGCCATCAGCTGCCAGGTTCGGTAAGCTTTTGATTGCTGAACGGCGGAAATCTGTTCCCAGGCTCGATTACAAGGGCACCGACAAGCCAACAAGGATACAGGAACAGAATGATAATTGAAGCGAGTTACCTGCCGTTTTTTGATCCGTTCTTTTTGATAACTCAATATGCGGCATCTGATGAAAAAACGAATAGCACAAATTGGCGGGCTTGCCCTCATCTGGTTCTTATTCATGCAAATTCCGGCACTTTCGGAAGTCACCGTTCAAAAATCCTCCGCGACGTGGAATAAATCAGCAACCGATATCTTACCTGCGAGTTCAGTCCTAAAAAAGAAAGGGATACTCTTGATGTTCATGAATCCGAGCGGCAGGCCATGTCAGATTCAAATGGCGATACTGGAAAAGCACAGGGGAGATATTGAACAGCATTATCAGATTAGATTTGTTAATGCCACGAACCCATCAGATCGACCTCTTTTTTATCAGTTTGGTGTTCGAGGTATGCCGGCCATCATCCTGCTGAATGATAGCGGCAGGGTCCATCACCGTTTTCCTCCTGGTATTATGGACCGTAATCAGCTATTGCAAGCGATTAATCAACCTTGACGACACCCATGGATTTGAGTTTTACATCGCTGGTACTGGTTTTCATTGCAGGGTTGACCAGCGTTGCATCCCCTTGCGTCTTGCCGGTTATTCCGATTATCGTCACCGGCTCAACCAAAGACCACAGGTTAAGACCACTTTTGATTGTGATCGGTTTGGCCACGTCGTTCATCATGATGGGGCTGGTCTCTTCGCTGTTTGTCACTTTGATAGTAGGCTACATTCTGTACATTGAGAAAATCGTTGGAATAATCATTATGCTGTTCGGCATTATGATGCTCTTCGATGTGAATGTATTTAAGAGGATATCTTTTCTTTATCATTTACAGGTGTCATCCCAAGGACGGTGGTCCGGGTTGATACTTGGCTTATCCCTGGGAATAATCTGGATTCCCTGTGTGGGACCGATTCTCTCCGGAGTATTGGCAATGGTAGCAACGCAGAAGAAGCTTTTAGACGGCACCTTGCTTTTGTTTATCTATTCCCTGGGGTTTTCAATTCCGATTTTAATCGCCGGATACGGATCTCATGTTTTCAGAACCAGGATATCACTGGTACAACGATATCCATTAGTGATTCGTTCCTTGGGAGGTGTTTTGTTAATGGTTTTTGGTGCAGTTATTTTTAGCCGGGGAATGCTTGTCTTCAATTGACTGTCTCAAGATAAAACGACCAACCATAATCTTCCGGAAATCAAGTATTCCCTTTTGTGCTCGAGCATCATCGCTTTAAACAAATCTCCGGGTTTGTATTTTTATCTCCTTTCACTGCAGTAACCATCTGAAATATGTTTTCTGCATCATTTTTTAACCGTCAAGTAGCTGTCGGATTCCCCCGATGGATTTTTCACATTCGTTCAGAATGACACCTTTTTAGCCGGCGTTCCTTAATCAAGTGCGATGAGTGTTAGTCCTGCTGTCCAGTTGTTACCGGACAAAGGCAAGTGGTTTGTTTAGTCGCAATTCCGCGACCCTTGCTTTGCTTTTTGGTTTTCATTGCACACTTTTCAACGACTTCCGAATTAGCCTATCTTTGTAAAATATTGATATTTTATGCATTTGTACTGCAAGGAGGTCGGGATACGAGTTCGGCATATTGATTGCTGATAGGGATTAAGACAGAAGGGAAAATGAATCGATTAATATTTTGCTACCCTCTTATCCTTATGGTTTGCTCTCCCTTTTGTCTTTGAAAACTGAACCTTGCAGGTGAGCTATCTCGCCTGTCCTTCCAGTCATTAAATCCCACACACCTTTCAGGGCTGCCGTCGCTTCAGATTTTTTTACACCGGTTCCAATCAGTTTGAAAGGGTAGGTAACAGAAGAAAGGAAAGCAACAAGGACTATTGCGGGCATTTAAGTCCCCCGGGAGATATAGACACACTCCTCCTTGCATAATAAACTTGAAACCTGTATCCGGTTTGAGGTTGTATGAAGAACTTCACAATCCAAAGCCGGTGGCTTTGCCTCAGAAGACTATTTATGCCTGATTCCAAAGATTACGGAGCGGATAGCCTGAAGTTGACATGTCAGGGAGTGATTACCTCCAAAGACATTTGGAAAACCAACAATGCAGATAAACGCTCCCGTGAGGCAAAGGTGCTTGAAGCCGAAGACGTAGCTATGATCCGGAAATACGGCTAATCGGAACATACCACCTCAACATCCCTTAATTAGTATCTGAGTGAAAACCAGTTTAAACCATGCCAATGAAAGCTTTAAGGGCAGCTTGATGCTTCGAAGTTCAGTGCTTTTAGCGATCAGTTCTCAGGCAGTTGTTCGGATTTTCAATGCTTTATACTGAAGCTGACAGCACATCAATCTTCAAGCTGATTTCCGGTATCTAACACAAGGCTGGATAGGGGTTTAACGGTTTTCCGTTCAGACACTCATTAAAACCTAAACATTAAACAACAGGAGTCGAATGAAAGTTGTCGCCTTTAATGGAAGTCCCAGAAAAAAGGGAAATACACATATACTCATAAACAAGGTATTTGAAGAGCTGGAAGCAAAAAGCATCAAAACGGAGTTGGTACAGGTCGGTGCTAAACCGATCAAAGGTTGCAGGGCCTGTTATAAGTGTTTTGAAAATCAAAACAACAAGTGCAGTATGGATAACGATCTGGTTAATGATTGCATCGCCAAAATGGTTGAGGCAGATGGAATTATCCTCGGCTCCCCGACCTATTTCACAAATGTGACATCCGAGATCAAAGCCCTGATTGACCGAGCCGGATTGGTAGGGCGAGCAAACAACGGCCTATATCATCGCAAGGTTGGTGCAGCGGTTGTTGCTGTTCGGAGAGCCGGGGCCGTAACTACATTTGATGCTATAAATCATTTTTTCCTCTATAACCAAATGCTTGTACCCGGTTCTTGTTATTGGAATGTAGGTATCGGACTTGAAGCCGGTGAAGTGGAAAAAGATGAAGAGGGGATGGAGATTATGAAAGTATTGGGTGAAAATATGGCCTGGTTGTTGGAAAAAACTCATTCCTAAGGTCATCGTGTTTTAGAGCCCCGAACCAATCTCCCAGCCAACGATCGCAATTCAGGGGCTCATTGGATGTGGTTTTTAGCCAACCAATGCCAAATCAGGTGCTTCAGCATCCACTTTGTGCAGTTCTTCCTTGATTGTTTTGTTTAGTATGGTGTTGTATGCTTCCAGATCCTTTTCAACCTGAAAAAGCCTATGCTCCCTGATCAATTTTCCCAGGGCCTCTTCGAGTTCCCAAACCCTTGCTTCCATTAGTTTATATCTCTTGTAAAGTTTCACCTGGTCAGCTGTATTCATTGTTCCTCCTCTCTTCGGAAGTCATTATATTCTTGTTGAAACATCCACTTTTAGGATTTGGTCTGATCTTGTCTGATCAGCAAACTTGGGCTTTTATACAGGTATTTTAAAGGGTTATCAGTTGGTGGTCGATTGTTCAGGTTTTGAAAGAAAATGGAAAACAAACTCCCTGGTCAGACCGCAACACTTACTAAATCTCATGAATAATTGCTGATCAAAACAGAGAGCGAAGTTTCCCCAATGAACGATCATGAACAACTAACAACCACGATGTATTATCTTTCCTGATTATACAAGCATCCTTCCGGCATCAGTCATCTACCTGTGAGAAAGCTGTAAAATGAAAAAACATCCAAAATGACCAGGCGTATCCGGGTAATTTACTGTTTTCACACATCCATTACCCATGTCCTCAAATCAGTCTGAAACCTTACCAGTTATTGTTTTACAAACGATCTCTTGAACAGCGGCACATCGCAGAGATTTTACAATTATCAAATAGCGATTCAACATATCCTTCCTCAAAAACTGTTATAGTTTTTAAATGGTTAGCGAATATCCCTGAAATCACTTTATCATTCAAAAAATTGGGATCAAAGACACAGGGGATATTCTTTTCCACTGATGCAAATGTCAGTTTTGAAACGGTAACATCATTATCTAACTTGGGGGATCAGCAGATGACTGATAGTCTTGGATTTCAAAAACGAATACAGGGGGTTTATCAATCCATGCTTAGTAAACAGGAAATGAAGGTTCCTAAGCATGAAAGGATTAAAATCGACCTGCATTGTCATGATTACAACAGTGATGTTACCGATGAGCTGCTTGGCAGAATTCTGCGTTTTCCTGAAACCTGGCTGAAAACAGAAGAATTGATACTCAACCTGGAGAAAAACCAGTGCAATGCCATTACTATCACTAACCACAACAATGCCAGATCCTGTTGGGAAGTAATGGAAAAAGGTCGGGATATTTTGCCCGCTTCGGAATTCACATGTTATTTTGCTGAATACAATACACATTTACATGTTCTTGCTTATGGATTCAGCCCCGAGCAAGAGGCAAAACTCAAGCACTACCGAAGGAACCTGTATCATTTCTTAACCTACACCGTTGAAAACAATATCCCAACCATTCTTCCGCACCCCTTGTACATGTACAGGGCCAAAGAACAGATTAATCCTGAAATCTTTGAAAAACTGCTCCTGATGTTTGAAAGGATTGAAGTAATGAATGGCCAAAGGGATATCTGGCAGAATCTGTTAACCTGGGAATGGCTAAATTCAATTACAGAGGAAAAGATTGACAACTTGCAGAAAAAGCACGGGATAAATTCCGCTAATTTTTGTAAAAATATAGTTAAAAAGCATTTTACAGGTGGTTCCGATGATCATATGGGGCATTTTGCAGGCTCCTGCGGGAGCTACCTGCATGTACCAAACCTGGGGGAACGGCAAAAAAACACCCCGATGTCCCAGCTGGCACTGGAAGCCATTCGTAACGGTGACATTTGTCCATACGGATCAGTAGCGAATCATCAGAAATTGAATATCGCTTTTATCGATTACTTTTCCCAAATCGCACTGCACATGAAAGAACCGGGGTTGATCCGGATGTTCCTGCACCAGGGAAGCCTTAAGGACAAGCTGATTTGCCTGGGGTTCAGCAACATGATGCAGGAACTTAGGCGACATCGCTTCACCATGTTTTTCTTTAAGACACTTCATGAAGCATTGAAAGGGCAGAGACCCGGGATTTTGACACGATTTAAAGTCTCACCGGATTTTAAGCCCCTGATCAGGGAAATTGATGAGATTGCAAAATCAAAAGACAAGGATCAGGAACAATATTTCAGCCTGTTGAAGAACAGCATTCCGAAAATGTTCACGACCTTAAACAGGGTGATTGCCAAGAGAATTAAAGATAAATCGTCACAAATGGAACAGATCGATTTAACTGCTGATATCGACCTGTCTTCGTTAATCAACAAATTCGAAATCCCCACCCATTTCAGAGCGCTCTTTGAGGGCAGTCATGACCGAAAAACGGATGATGTCTCCCAGGTAAACCTTTCCGAGTTTTTGGATACCCTGTCCTTTCCGATGTTGGCTTCCGCCTTTATTGCCGGAGCTTCATTAATTAGTGCCAGGGTTCTGATGAACCAGAGGAAGTTCGTCAATAATTTCGCCAAATCACTGGGTAAGCATGAACATCCTGAAAGAGTATTGTGGTTGACAGACACCCTGGTGGATAAAAACGGCGTCTCTTCTTCGCTCTCTGCAAAGTTGAAGTTTATCACCAAGAACAATCTGGATATTGATTTTCTGATTTGTCACGACAGCCTGCAAAACCAGCCTCATCTAAAGGTTGTCAGGCCTGTGGGCAGATTTTCCGTTCCCAGCTATCCCGACCAGACATTCCATGTTCCCGATATTCTTGAGATCAAAAAAATCTTTTTCCAGGGCGGTTATGACCGGATTATGTGCTCAACCGAGCTGTTGATGGGATTGGTAGCCTTGTATTTAAAAGAGTCTATGGCTGTTCCTGTTTACTTTTTCCTGCATACGGACTGGATGGAGTTTGTCAACAAAACCACCAACCTGGAACCCCAGGTCGTCGACAGGATTCGCAGGATTCTCAGGGCGTTTTATTTGCAGTTTGACGGCATCTTTGTGATGAACCAGGATCATGCCAACTGGTTAACCGGACCTTCCATCGGATACGACTCAAAAAAGCTTCATTACACGGCACACTGGGTAGATGAAGCTTTTCATCCCAAAAAGCAGAATCGTAGAATGGTCTTTGACAATAAAGTGGAAGAAAACGATATTGTCATTTTATATGCCGGGAGAATCAGCGACGAAAAAGGAGTATTTGATCTGCCTGTTTTAATGAAAAACCTGGAAAAAGACTATCCAAATGTAAAACTTATAGTCGCCGGAAAAGGCCCTGCAGAGGAGAGACTGAAGCAGCAATTGCCGAATGCCGTCTTTTTGGGTTGGGTAGATAAAACCAAAATGCCGGATATTTATTCCCAGGCAGATATGTTGATTCTGCCTTCCCGTTTCGATACCTTTGGCAATGTCATCCTGGAAGCCATGAGCTGCGGTACTGCTGTTGCAGCCTACGATGAAAAAGGACCGAAAGCTATTATCAAAACCAACAAAAACGGTATCCTGGCGAAAGACTCGGGAGATTTGAAACAGAAGCTGGAGCTGTTTATCAGGGACTCCAGCTTCCGACTGAGCCTCAAACAAAACAGCTTGAAAAGGGCGAATGATTTCAAACCGGAACTGATAATGGAAGCCTTTGTTAAGAGCATTGGCCTGTCCGGTGCAAACAAACTCAGCAGTTCCAAATCGGAGCAAAGAAGAGTTCAGCTACTACCGGAGCAAATTGGTAAGGAGTTGAAAAAAGCTATATAGCTTTTGGCGGTTGGCGATTAGCTTCTAGCTTAAAACGTGTAAACGCTTTAATGTTGAAACTGAAAGCTTCGCTTTCACTGCCTGTAAATCTAAAATCATCAATCTAAGATCTAAAATGGGTTATTCAAACAAATCAGAGATTTATTTGAATAGCAACTCCAGCTTCATCGCATGTTTATTAGTAAACTTTGGCATGCGCCCCTTCACCAGCAATATGATGACCTTAAATACCGTTAGGGCGAAAATTCGATTTAGAAAGATACGATCGACAAGCCTGTATTCGGCACGCTGACGTGTAAATATCCTTAATAGCAAACGCACCCAGAAAACATGTTCGTTGCCTTTTTTGACAAAGAACTTGATGTTGCAATGGCGGTGCTTTCGTCGAAAAAGACCGATGTACTCCAGCAAACGAAATGCCTCGTACTGTCCCAGCAGGGTTTTTCTGCATTGGGAAAGCAATCGCAAGGTGTCGTAACAATACTCCATGTTTTCGACTTTCAGTTCCTCTCCCAGCTGATAAATCTTATCGATTTTGGCTTCATTAAAACTATAAATTTTATTGGAAAATATCTGGTATACGGCTGTCATGACAGGATTGACGGTAATGTAGTCCCAAGAAAACCAAAGAAGCGGGGGAATTCGGGTTCTGCGAAAATAGAGTTGTTTATTGGCAAAGTCTTCAATGTAAAGCAATCTTCTGAAGACATCATAAAAAAGTTTTAAAAAACCGACATACCTTTCATCATGAAAAAACAGGAGAATGGCCTTCTCGGCACTAATGCCATCCTTGAAGATCTGAATGGTAGCAGTGGTATTTAATTCGTTCCAAACCGAAGAATTCTCTACCCAGGTGAGATTTCTATTTCTTGACCAACCACCGGTTTGACTCCAAACAGTAATTCCCACCAGGTTGTTCAACTCTTTCAAGCGATTGTAATATGCTTCGTACTCCCAACCTACATAATAGGGAAACACGCCAAAACACTCCCGTTCCCTTCTGGTTTGCAGCTCCAATAAAACTTTGTGATTGCATTGGAAAATCAGCGGATTTAATTCAAGACAGCTGAAAAAATCGGTGTCGCCAAATTTCATCGAAATGATTAAATTCGGGCTGTTGATATCAGCAAAGGTTTTGTTGAAAGACTTGGGGTTCCACATCAGGTCGCCGATGGCGTAGCAGCCGACTGTCCAGTTTCTGAAGATCAGGTGTTTGTCGTGTTCTTCAAAAAGGGGAAGTAAATCCTTAATTAGCTGATTTGCCTGTTTTGGAGTTTTAACAATCATTTTGCTTTTGAAATCCCCCGACACGTCCTCTCCATCCGTTTCACCAATACGGAAGATGATACCGTCAATTGAAAAATGGGATAAAGCTTGAGCTATGGCTTGTTGCAACAATTCCACGGTTTTGAGCCTATCTCTGCCGACCTTGTTCAGAATATGCTGATTGAAAAACATCACATCGGTATTAAAGAACACTTTGAGATCATTTTGTGCGGCAAGGTCGATTATTGTTTTGTAGAGATCCTGGTATTGTTTTATTTTTTTGCTGTATTCCGCAGGATAGATATCAAGATCCACCAGATGGGCAACATCATCAATCGTGATGCCGTTATAACCTATTGACTTGACACTCTTTAAGAATCGCTCAAACGCCGGAATGACAGAGGCAATTTTTTGATCATCCAGCTGACCATTATGCTCCAGGTTTTCAAACGGAATTTTGGACCAGTTGATCACCCTTTTATTATACCCTATAAAAAAAGGTCCAATCGCATCAATTAGATACAAATCCACAAAACTACCCTCAAAAAAATTATCAAAAAAATCCCGGGACAACCGGAATCGGAGCGTAAACACAGGTCTTCAGCTCCCACAAATGAGTGTCATAAAATACCTTCAATATGATAAAAACACACTCAAAATCATCATGAATAGCCGAATAACATCAACTATTAACGTCTCTCTAACAGCAAATTAACAAGTATATTACCGCAAAAAAGGGGCCATCGAAATTAAAATCGCCGCCAAAGGGGTTAATTTTACAGCTTCCTTACAAGCTTGATTATCCCTGTTTTTAATGGATCATTTTAGGGATAGTTTTTTTTACCGGTATTTTTGTATAGCTTAATTGTTCCCTGACAGGTTCCCTGTAATAGTAGCATTCAATCATGGTTTCTAATGGAACAGCTCCGGGAAAAACCATTGCTTTCAGGGGGTTCAAGCTTCAATCATCTGCGCAGGCCCTGTTGGAATTCATAGAGGGTATTATCGTCATTCAACGATCAACTCTCGGTAAGTTTTTTATTTGTCTTTGTCATGCCTTAAACTGAACGTTGAGGGCTGACATCAGCGCATAATTCTACAACTATCCAATTTTACGGAGAATTTATATCGACATGAAGGCAAAGCGTGATTCATATGATTAGACTTCAAGGTTTTATTGCCAAATGCGGTTAGGAGCGAAGCAAGCTGGTCTCAACCGGCGGGTTTGTCTATTTTACATTTTTTTAATCAAACCATAACCCGCGCTTTCCTCACCTTGGATAGGATTGAATCAGGACAGGCAAAAAAAAGAATAGATATAACAATCGATCCTGCTCCTGCCTCGATCAGTCATTACGCAATATAAAGGCATTAATCCGGATCTCTCCTCTCCTCCTAGGTGTCACTTTTTGCTGTTTGGTTCTTAATATCTTGCTCTCCTGGTATTATCACAAAAAGTGGCACCGCCGTTCTTCCTGGATTCCAAAATAAATACCGGTTTATCAGATTGATGGGTAACGAATTACCATCCTACAAATCATAGTAAACAATTGGCTTGGTACAGATGTAGGGTGGGTTAAGGAGCACAGCGACGAACCCCCCAACAGGATTTATGCTTTAGGGCAATGGATAGACAACAAAGGGTAAGGATTTGGTGAACAATACATTATAGTCTGTTTCTTCACATCATTGATGGGTAACAAGTTACCCATCCTACAAATCGTAGTAAACAATTT